>JAPYPO010000003.1:0-31545 GCA_029937645.1 Candidatus Hydrogenedentota bacterium | reverse complement strand
GCGAAGAGGTGGTCGATGTGGGTGTGGACATTTCCATCGGAAAGCAGGCCAATAAAATGAAGCGTGCCGCCGCCGTTTCCTATGGCGACCAGCTTCTTCCACGCGTCGCCTTCAAGCAGCCTGCCCGACGTCATTGCTTCGTGGACCCGCTTTGCCCCTTGCGCGATGATCCGCCCCGCGCCGAGGGTGTTGTGGCCCACTTCTGAATTGCCCATATCTTTATCCGTGGGCATGCCCACTGCGGTTCCATGGGCCTTTAACTCAGTAAAGAGAGGGTCGCAGAAGAGGCGATCGAGCGTAGGGGTGCAGGCTAGGTGAACGCCGTCGGATTCGTCGCGCAACCCGATGCCGACGCCGTCCATGACCACACAAACGACGGGGCCCGAAATCGGTTTATGCCCTTCTAACGTATTCAGTACGTAGCTGCTCATGAAAATTTCTCCGCGCGGCACCGCGCCTCGTTCCCCATAGAATTACACCTTCCAATTCTACCACGTACCCTTACATTATTGGGTGTCGTCGCTGTGCGTGGCCTCGTCAATGAACTGCAACGCCAAATGCGCCCGCTCGAACGTGGGGTCGATTTCCAATGCCTTCCGGGCGTACTTCAGCGCATCCTGGGGCTGTCCCAAATCGAGCAGTACCATCGCCATGTTCGCCAAGGCGGAGGTATTCCCTGGCTGCGATTCGAGGGCCGACTCGAAATGGGCCTTCGCTCCACCGTAGTCGCCGCCGCCGGCGAGAAGCGTGCCCAGGTTGATGTGGGATTCGGCATGATCGGGCAAGACTTCGAGCGCGAGGTTGTACTGCTCTACGGCCTCCCCGTTTCGGCCTTCGCGGGCCAGGTAGACGGCCAGGTTGTAGTGGATGAGATAGTTGCTGTCCGTTACCGAGAGCGCGTGGCGAAACAATGTCTCGGAGTTGCGCCAATGGCCCAGTTGCGCGGAGGAGGCAATGGACAAACAAACGAGCCCGGTACAGACCGCTATGGTAAAGGCCTTCCGGCTGGGCAGCAACCGGTGAGCGCCCCACACGAGGGCGATGGATAGCCCGATGAGCGGAAAGTAGACGTAGCGGTCGGCGCGCGCCTGGGCGCCCAACTGCACGAGGCCGATGACCGGGACCAACGTCCCCACGAACCAAAACCAGCCGACGAAGATTTCGGGGAAACGCCGCGCACTCCAGCATGCTGCTGCCGTGAGCGCCGCAAGAATGACGAAGACCCCTAGAACGGGAACCGTTTCGTATCCCTCTGGCGGGCGGGGATAGTAGGCTGCCAATCCGGACGGCCAAACCACGTCAGACAGAAATCCGCCATACCCCATCACGGCGCTGGCGAGCCGGCTCCCGAGCGATGTCTGGTCGAGCGAGTTGATATTGCCTCCGGATCCCTGGGCAACGAGATCGGCCGCGAGGAAGGGGATAACAAGGCACAGCAGAATGAATTTTTCCGCAAGCAGGCGGCCAATTTTTTCCCAGCCCGGCCGCGTCCTGAGATCGGCGAGATCGAATCGCCGCAACGGCCAGAAGTCGAGGAGGAAGAAAAGAAACGGCGCGGTCATGAGGATCGATTTTGACAGAAGGCCGAAGAGTAGCGCGAGAGCCACCAAGGGAAATCGCTGGATACGCGCCCCGTTGGCATACCACGCGTAGGCGGCCATCGAGCTAAGCCAGAAGAAGGCGCTGAGTAGATCCTTTCGGCTCGATATCCACGCGACAGGCTCGACTTGAAGGGGATGCACCGTGAACAGCAGAGCGGCGACAGCGCTTAGCGCCCGCGCGCCCGTGAGCGAGCGTAGGAGCAGAAAAAGAAGCGCCCCGTTGAGCCCGTGGAGCAGGATATTGGTAAGATGAAAACCCCAGGGCTCGACGCCAAAAACCTGCGCGTCAATCATATATGAAATCATCGTGAAGGGATGCCAGTGGGAACTGATCAGCGCCGTCGACGCCTCCTTAACCCCCTCCACCGAAACGCCCTGCAACACCAGCGGATTCTCGTACACGTAATCCCCGTCATCGAAATTGACAAAGTCGAAGCGCACCGCCCGTGCGAACAGCGCGAGGCTAAACACTAGAATCGCCAGCGCGATCCAAAGGTCCCTCCGGTTCACAGGTCTCTCCGATTCACTGGGGATTTATTTTCCTGAAGGCCATCCATAGGCGGAGAGTATGACACATTGATCGTGTCTTCGAGAGAACGGTGTGGTAATCTCAGCGGGCCATGTCTACTGACACACGCCCAATCGATTCCCTCCTCCACCTCACCGACTTCCATTTTTGGGAGGTGGTGCTCAATCCCTTCCAGTTGCTCAACAAGCGGTTTATCGGCAATGCGAACGTGTGGTACCGCCGTCGGAAAGAGTTTCTTATGGCGAACGCGGGACCTCATGCCGAAGAGGCCTTGAAGACAGGAATCACGCAGACGATCCTCTCGGGCGATTTCACTTCGACCTCGACGCCCGCCGAGTTCGAAGCGGGTGCGGCCTTTACACGGAAACTGAGTGAGCGTGGCTTAGACCTATTCGTACTGCCCGGCAACCACGATGTCTATACCTTCGAATCCCTCAGGAAGCGTAGGTTCGAGCACTACTTCAGCGACTGGCTTCCATCCGAGAATCTGCCTATGACACAGACGCTGTCCGGCGGGACGCCGCTCGTCATGGTGCCAACGGTCTGCCCAAATATTCTGTCATCGCGCGGGCGTATAACAGACGCCGAGGCGGAATCCGTGGCAACGCTCGTGAGCGGGGGTGATTCGCCCATGGTCGTGACGGGGCACTATCCGGTGCTCACGGACACTCACGGCTACTCGACAAAGCCCTCGCGCACCTTGAGGAACGCGGATGCCCTGCGGGAATCCCTGGGCTGCGCGACCCGCCCGATCCTCTACGTCAGCGGCCACGTCCACCGATCGAGCTATACGCGCGACCCGCGCCACGATCACCTCGCGCACCTGACCACGGGAGCCTTCTTCCGCGAGGCCCACGAGACGGAATCGCACGGCGAATTTTCCGAGATTCATATTCATGACAATGGGTTCCGCGTGGTGCGGCATCGCCTGTACGACGAGTGGCGCACGGAAGAACTAGCGATTCGTGAGTAGGCATCCGGACCCTTCTCCGGGGGATCGCTTCATCGCCTGTAGTCTTTCTCTGCGCCTGTGGTAGGATGACCACGCTGCAGATCCGGTTGATTGAACACTCCCGCGCTATCAATCGGGGGGGGCACCCGGACAGTGATTGCCCCATTCGTTTTGCGCGCACGGAGGAGGACGAACACCCCCTATGAAAATCGTTTCCACAGCCAGCCGGAGTGTCGTGATTGTCATCCTGCTTGCCGTATTGCCGTCGTGCGCACTGTGGCGTGGCTCGCCGGGCAAGGACGGCGCAGTGGCGGCCGTCGAGCTGCCGCCCGAGTTATCCGAATCGGAATACCGTGCCCTACTCGACAATGCGGTCCGCGATGCCATTGCCGCGGCGTCGGGGCGCTCCACGGCGAAGTTCATCTTGCATAAGCCGTATTTTCATAAGACCTACGCCGAGTACCCTGATGGTGTTAATGGGTACGCCGTCCAAATGCGGGATACCGATTCACGCACGGCGCCCATGTCGGCGGATGTAACGATCTCTAAACTGCGCTATTCTACGCGGCTACAGCGCAACCGTGAGCAAGCTCGCCAGGATGAGAACTACTATCGCGATACGGGGACGGAAACGGTCAGTATGGAATTTCGCAATGGCGCGTGGCGGCGCATGGGGAGTCTATTCGTGGCGGAGCGAACCGAAGAACAGGTTGGCGGCGAATGGGTGCGTATACAGAAAGACATTCCGGCTGCGCTCGGGGAAGGCAGCACGAAATCCGGGCGGTTTAGCCGGCTTAAATTTTGGCGGTGATCACGGGCCCATCTTGAGTCTTCAGTGTCGAAATGCTCAACTACATGATCGCTATCGAGAGGCGCCCTATACGTGAAGCCCGACCACAATGCGCGAGTCCTGGAAATGATGGTGATCATGGTCGCGGCAATTTTCGCCATTATGGGATCTCACGATGGCGAAAATCATGGCAACACGGCAAACAGCCGTTTGGCGACTGTCCTGTCGCTCACGGAACATGGCACCTGGTATATCGACCGGCCGCTGACCGAGGAACCGAATTTTTTCGAGCGGAAGATTGTCGACAAGGTGGTGGTCGAGCGTCCGCTGGAGGATGCTGACAGCGGGGGAGACGGGCCGCAAACTGAGTTGCGGACGTTGTCGAGCAAGCCCCCGATCCTGCCCCTCTTGATGACCGCCGAATACGTGGTGCTGAACCGGCTGTTCGGGCTGGAACTGTTGGTGAAGGAAGACCGGGACGTCATCCTTCGGTGGATGTCCTTGACCTTCATTGCGTGCGCATTTATCGTCACACTTCTCTACTTTTTGAAGATACTCCACCTGTTCATCGACGATCCGATGACGCGGATTATCTGCCTCTTCGCCTTGGCTTTCGGCACCCAACTGTTGGGCTATTCGGACAACATCAACAACCATGTGCCGGGCACCTGCATGCTGACCATTTGCCTCTACTATGCGCTGGGGTTGGGCAGCGGAAAACTGGACCCCGCGCCCTGGCGGTTTTTCATTTTCGGGATCACGGGTGGTCTAGTACCGACGCTCGATATGCCCGGCGGAATCTTCGTTCTCATCGCCGGCATTTATCTCGTGCGCCAGTTTTCGAAAATGAACGCATTCTGGACTTGGGTCAGCGTTGGCGCGATCATTCCTCTGGGCGTTCATTTCTCCATCATGATAGCGACGACCGGATCCATGCTGCCCGTGCAGATAAATAAGCCTTTCTACTACCACTACGAAACCTCCTACTGGCGGAACCCGGGTGGTTCCGACGGATTGAACGAGCCCTTCCTCGTCTATCTTTTCCACATGACCTTCGGCCGCTTCGGCCAATTCTCGCTATTTCCCGTCACCTTTCTTGGCATCATCGCGCTGGGAATGGCGGCCCTGAAGAAAAATATGCCGCATCGCGATCTGATTCTTTCCGGCGGCCTGGGCTTCCTCATTCTGACGCTGTACTACGCGACAAATGGTGACAAGAATTATGGCGGTGGGGCCTATGGGTTTCGTTGGTATATCATCGCCACGCCGCCGCTCTTGCTGATGGCCGCGCCCCTGGTCCAGCTCATCCAGCAACGCTGGGTCTGGATCGCGGTGAGTGTCGTCGTGGGCGTCTCCTTCTACTCCGCATTCGAATGCGCGAACATCCCATGGGGGCCGAAGAACGACGCCTGGACGTGCCGGATACTTTTCGGACCCGCATGGGTCTATTAGGCCGTTTCCAGACTCCTCCTTCCCCGTCATGCCGCCGGCCACTTGCCCTTGCCCATTCCCCATTTGCTTTCACGTTTCGCGATAGCTCACAATTTAGAGGCGTGAACTGGAGAATGTGCCTATGTTGAACTCGATGTTCATGGTGCCGACGATAGCCGTTTCTCTTCTGCTTGCCGACGCGCCGGAGTTTGAAGCGTTCCGCCAGCAACAGAATGTTGAGGAGCCCGGGCGCTTCACCTTCGTGCGCATCGAATACGATAGCGTGGGCGGATACGGCGAGGCCTTCTACAACTTCGAGGGCCGCTTCTGGCACCGGTGGGAAACGGATTACCCGGAGGCGGAACGGAACCTGCTCTACCGCATTGAAGAGTTAAGCACGATAAAGGTGAATCCCCAGCCCGTTCATTTGCGGCTGACCGATGAAGCGTTGACGAAGTATCCCTTCGTCTACATGTGCGATGTGGGGTGGCAGTATTTGTCGAACGACGAGGTGGCGGCGCTTCGCACCTACCTGGATCGCGGCGGTTTTCTCTGGGCAGACGATTTCTGGGGAGATGGAGAATGGGAGAATTTCGCGCAACAGATGGCACGGGCCTATCCGAAACTAAAATGGGAAAACATTCCAGCGGGCCACGCTATTCTGAAAATGGTTTTTCCGCTTGAGACTTGCCCGCAGGTGCCCGCGAAAGTCTTCTGGGATACCTACCGGACCAGCTACGATTCGCCCTTCCGCGATGGTGGGCATCGCCTGCCCACGGGAGGAATTAAGGGAGTCGATCATGTAAAATTCCAGGGCCTCTTCGACACGGATCGCCGGCTGCTCGCTGTCGCGACGCACAATAGCGATATCGGCGATGGCTGGGAGCGGGAAGGCGAGGATGTGGAATTCTTCGAAAAATTTTCCACGCAATCCTACGCCATTTCGCTCAACATCATCGTGTATGCGCTAACGCATTAGCACGCGACACCGGCGCTCGGCATGATGGCGGATTTGCCCCCACCCCAATCAAGATCAGTAAATCGCAACGACACGGACATTGCAATTAAGAAGGAAAAACCATGAGTCAGCGAGTTGAAATCACCGGCGTAGCCAAGGGCGGCGATGGCGTTTGCCGCATCGATGGCCAGGTATGCTTCGTTCCTTACGCCCTGCCCGGTGAGAAAATAGAGGTGGAATTCGCGCCGGCAGCAAAAGGAGTCTTGCGCGGAAAAGTCGTCAAGGTACTGGAGCCGTCGCCCGACCGCGTCGAGGCTCCCTGTTCCATCTTCGGGGAGTGTGGCGCGTGTACATGGCTACACTACCAATACCCGGCGCAAGCCGAATCGAAACAAGCCATCGTGCGTGACGCGTTTCAGCGTATCGCAAAGCTCGACCCCGCCCTTGAATGGGCTGACAATCCGGACCTCCGCACCGGCTATCGTACGCGCGCCTCCTTCCACGGCGACGGAAGCGCTTGGGGCTTTCACGAGGCCAAGACCAGACGCGTCGTCCCGGTGGAATCCTGCCCCCTGTGCCATGATCGGCTCAACGAAGCGCTGGCGGCCCTGCGCGAAATGAACCTCGAGAAACCCGTCGAATTGGTCGTCAATCCGGAGGGGGACGATGTCCTCGTCTGGACCAAGCAGGAAGCGCCCAAACTCCGCAAACGCTTCGCAGCCTACAATTCGCGAAACGACGGGCACGCCCGCCACTCCTTCACCTTCGACGGGGTTCCCATCGTCAACGGGACCTTTTCCCAGTCCAGCCTCCTGCTCAACCGCCTCCTTGTTCGCATTGTGCGCGAAGCGGTCGGAAGCCCCTCGACTCTCTTGGATCTCTATTGCGGGAACGGGAACTTGTCGTTGGGCCACGGCGAGGATGTTCAGATAACGGGCGTAGACCACAATCCGCATTCCATCAATGCGGCGAACGCGCGTGAACGGGGCAACTACGTGGTAGGCGGAGAAGCGGACTGTATCGAGGCCATTAAGGCGGGCGGCTGGGATGTCGTGCTTCTCGACCCGCCCCGTGCCGGTGCCAAGGCCATCGTCGATACCCTCGCAGGCTGCGCCGCGAAGAAACTCGTCTACGTGTCCTGTGACCCTGCCACCCTCGCCCGCGACGCCGCTGTCCTCGTGAAGGCCGGTTGGGCCGTAAGCCGTTGCACAGTGATCGACATGTTTCCCAACACGTCGCACATCGAAACCGTGTGCGAATTCTCCCGCGGCTAGCACGCCGACTGAAGGATGTTAGCGCTTCGGGTAAGAGATCCTTCGCTGCGATCAGGGTGACGGCGTAGGCGCCTTTTTCTGGCGCCGACAGCCCTCAATCACAAAAAGTCAGCTCGCCAGCACGATCCGGTTCCGGCCGTTATTCTTCGCTTCGTAAAGCCGCTCGTCTGCGGCGTTGAGCATTTCGTCAATGGAATCAAGGGGTTCCGTCGTGACACCGATGCTTACCGTAACGCTCAGTTTTTCCCCCTCGATGAGCACATGGCTGTTGGCGATCACACTGCGTAAACTGTCATAGAACCCGACAAGCTCGCTCACGGGCCTCTCGTTCGACAGTACGCAAAACTCCTCACCACCAAACCGCGCCACGATATCGTCTGCCGCGCAGTGGGCCTCCAGCAACGCCGCTACATGCTGCAACACCACGTCGCCCGCGTCGTGACCGTAGGTATCGTTGAAACGCTTGAAGTGGTCCACGTCGACCATCCCAATCGCTATCTTAGCGCTCCCTGACTTCGCGCGCTCGCATATCTCGGGACAGCGCTCAAAGAAATAGCGCCGATTCCCAAGCCCGGTCAGATAATCCTTGAGCGATGCGTCGCGGATCTCACGAACGTACTCAATCATTTCAATATTCTGGGTAACGCGGCAGTAAAACTCATCCGTTGAAAAGGGCTTGTTGATAAAGTCGTTCGCGCCGTTCTTCAAAAAGTGCGCGGAAAGCCGATTGTCGCCTTGAGCGGATACACCAATAATCGCCATCTCCCGCTTATCGTGTTGCGCCCGAATTTCCTGGGTGAGGTCAAATCCGTCCATGCGCGGCATATTGAAGTCTGTAATGACCAAGCGGATATCGGGATGGGCTTTAAGGACCTCCAGGGCTTCGACGCCATTGCCGGCGTCATGGACGATGTATTGATGGATTTTCAGGAGACGCGTAATAAGCCGACGCGCTACCATGGAATCGTCAACGACCAACACCTCGATCTTACGATTGCTGCGGACACGCTTTACCAAGTCGACTACGTATCCGATACTTCCGCGACCGCTCTTAACGACATAGTCGACCACATCGTTCGACCACACCATATCTTGAATACGCTCATCAAAGTTTCCGGTGAAGACGATAGACGGAATGCCCGCCCTGTGAATACTCTCGACAACTTCCAGCGGCTTACAGTCCGGAAGATTCAAATCGAGAATAGCCACGAAGAAGCCGTCAACATCTTCCCTAAGGATCTGTTGGGACTCGGCAAGAGAGAACGCCTGCACCATCTCCAGGCCAGCTTCCAACAACGGCTTTTCCAAGAAACGACCGACGGTTTTCGCGTCTTCAACCAGAAGGACTCTATCCATAATGTAATCTGCACTCCCCGGGTACATTCTTCCCAAAACATCCCGAGCACATTCTACCTGAAATGGAGGCAATACTTAATTCGCAACAACACCCTTTATGGATATTCTTCTTATTATAGTTTTCCGTAAATAGAAACCCCGAATACTCCATTCAAAACGGCCCGTCGTGCTCCCTAAACAAATCACGCGCAGAGGGGACCTCACTTTGCCTTTCTTTTTTGACTTGTTATCTTCGGGGCTGATATTCTTCTAAATTCTTTAACCCGTTGCTGTTAAACGACCTAATTCTCTCCGGGCTGTCCGCCTATGACTATCCAAGAAGCCGTTTCCCATGTGGCCGACTTCGGCGATCTCACCCGATCCGAAGCGGGTGAAGTCATGCGCCAACTCATGCGCGGCGAAGGCAGCGATGCCCAGTTGGGTGGTCTGCTCGTCGGACTCCGCATGAAAGGGGAGACCGTTGAGGAAATCACTGGTTTCGCCGAAGTGATGCGCGAGATGGCCACGCCCGTAAAAACATCGCGCGACCACCTCGTTGACACCTGCGGCACGGGCGGCACCCATTCGGGCACCTTCAATATTTCAACCACGGCTGCGTTTGTCGTCGCCGGGGCCGGCCTGGCCGTCGCGAAGCACGGCAACCGCAGCGCGACCAGCAAATGCGGCAGCGCGGATGTGCTGGAGGCGCTCGGCGTGAATTTGGAAGCTTCGCCTGAAACCATCGGCAAGTGCATCGACGAGATTGGAATCGGTTTCCTCTTTGCCCGAACGCTCCACGGCGCGATGAAACATGTCGCGGGTCCGCGGGCCGAGATGAAAACGCGAACTATTTTTAACCTGTTGGGCCCCTTGACGAATCCCGCCGGCGCGGACGCGCAAGTGATGGGCGTTTACGACTCGTCGAAGGTCGAATCGATCGCCCGGGTACTGAGTAATCTCGGATCGCGCCATGCCTTTGTGGTGGCCGGTTCCGACGGAATGGACGAGCTGACCTTGGCGGGGCCCACGCTGGTGGGCGAGGCGAAGGGCGGCGACGTGCGTACCTTCGAGATCGCGCCCGAAGATGTCGGGTTATCCGCCGCTTCGCACGAAGACATACAAGGCCACGACGCCCAGGGCAATGCGGAAATCCTTCGCACCGTGCTCGGTGGGGAACGAGGCCCCCATCGCGACATCGTCCTGTTCAACGCCGCCGCCGCGATCATCGCGGGAGGTGCCGCCGACGACTGGAAACCCGCGATCACCATGGCCGCTCAATCGATTGATAGCGGGGCTGCCCTGGAAAAACTTGAGGCGCTCATCGCGTTATCACAGTCATAGGTTTTTTTCTTCCCCATGATACTCGACGAAATTTGTGATCATAAGCGCGGCGAGGTGGAGGCCGCGAAGGCACGTGTGCCTCTCGCCACGCTCGAAGATCAAATCGAACGGGCGCGTGAACCCCGCGATTTTCGGCAAGCCCTGCGCGAGCCGGGAATCAGCCTGATTGCCGAGATTAAGCGGGCCTCTCCCAGCAAAGGGCTGTTGCTGGAAGACCTGGATCCCGTTCAACTCGCGTCGCTATACGAATCGGCCGGTGCACGGGCGATTTCCGTGCTGACCGATGAAAAGTATTTTCGCGGCTCCCTCAATGATCTGAACCTCGTTTCTCAGCAATCCACCATTCCGTGCCTGCGTAAAGAATTTATTATCGACCCGTATCAGATTTACGAGGCCCGCGCGAACGGAGCCGACGCGCTATTGCTCATCGCGCGGATTCTCAGCGATTCGGAATTGGAAGAGTTTCTCAGCACGACCCACGCCTTGGGCATGAAGGCTCTCGTGGAAACCCACAACGAAGAAGAGATTAAGAGAGCCCTCGGCGCGGGAGCGCATATTATTGGGATAAACAACCGAGACCTGGGCACCTTCAGTGAAAACGTAGAGTTGACCCTCGAATTGCGCAAACACGTCCCGGGAGGCAACGTCCTCGTCAGCGAAAGCGGCATCCGGACCCATGACCACGTCAGGCGCCTCGACGATGGCGGGGTTGACGCCGTGCTGATCGGCGAAGCGCTTGTGACGAGCCAAAATATCGCAGGGAAGATCCGCGAACTGTTGAGTTAACGTATTTTATGGTTGCTATGCGGTCGGAAGCGGTGATACCCGAGGATGCATTAGGCTACTAAGATGAGAGTAAAGATCTGCGGGATTACAAATCTGGAAGACGCCCTCGTCGCCTGCGAGGCCGGGGCCGATGCCCTCGGGTTCAACTTCGCGAATGAGGCCAAAAAGAAGAACCGCTACATCGACCCCGAAGCGGCACAGCGGATTGCCGAAGTCTTGCCTCCCTTTGTCACGACCGTGGCAATATGCGTAAACGACTCAACAACGCGTATAATGGAGTACTTGCAGTTCGTCGATATAGTTCAGCTGCATGGCGAAGAGACGCCCGAGCAATGTGCGGCCCTCGGCGGACGGGTTATTAAGGCGTTTCGCGCGGGTGGCGACTTTCAGCCAGAGAGCATGCTCGCGTATTCGGCGTCGGCCTATTTGTTGGACGCCCACGTTGCGGGAGCGCGAGGCGGTACCGGAACACAGGGCGATTGGGATGTGGCGCGCGCAGCCGTGGCCTTGAAACGGCCCATCATTCTGGCCGGGGGGTTGACTCCGGAAAATGTGGCCGAGGCCGTCGCGTATGTGCGGCCCTATGGCGTGGACACAGCAGGCGGTGTGGAAAGCGCGCCTGGGATTAAGGATCATGAGCGAACACGCGACTTCATCAAAAACGCAAAAACACCCCTATCCTGACGCGAAGGGCCGCTACGGGGATTTCGGTGGACGCTACGTCCCCGAGACCCTCATGCCCGCACTCCAGGAGTTAGAGAAAGCCTTCGAGACCGCGCAGGAAGACCCAGTTTTTCAGGAAACCCTGCGCCACTATGAGGCGACCTACGTCGGGCGTCCGACGCCCCTGTTTTTTGCCGAGCGGTTTACCGAACACCTTGGCGGCGCGAAGGTCTACTTCAAACGCGAAGACTTAGCCCATACCGGCGCGCATAAGATAAATAACGCGCTCGGGCAAGTACTGCTGGCCAAGAAGATGGGCAAGAAACGAATCATCGCGGAGACGGGCGCCGGACAGCACGGCGTCGCGACAGCCACGGCGGCCTCCCTGCTCGGGCTCGAGTGTGAAGTGTACATGGGTACCGCAGACATGGAACGCCAAAAGCTCAATGTCTTCCGAATGCGGCTGCTCGGGACAAAGGTCATCCCGGTTTCCTCCGGCAGTAAGACCCTCAAGGACGCTATCAACGAGGCGCTGCGTGATTGGGTGACCAACGTGGGCGAAACCCACTACGTCTTAGGCACGGTCCATGGCCCGCATCCCTATCCCCTCATCTGCCGCGAATTCCAGCGGATCATTGGCAGGGAAGCGCGGCGCCAAATCATGGAACAGGAAGGCCGGCTCCCGGATACCCTGATAGCATGCGTGGGTGGCGGCAGTAATTCCATCGGCCTCTTCTTCGAGTTTCTGGAAGATAAGGACGTGAAAATGATCGGCGTCGAGGCTGGAGGCACGGCCATCGAACCGGAGAAACACGCGGCTCGATTCGCGGGCGGTTCGCCGGGAATGCTCCAAGGGGCCATGAGCTATGTGCTGCAGGACGCCGACGGGCAGATTCAAGCGACGCACAGCGTGTCGGCAGGTCTGGATTACGCGAGCGTTGGACCGGAGCACGCCTACCTTCGCGCGGTCGGGCGGATTTCGTATGAGTACGCGATGGACGGCGAGGCGCTGGACGCATTTCAATTGGTCAGCCGCCTCGAAGGCATCATTCCAGCGCTCGAGAGTTCCCACGCGTTGGCCCACGCCGTGAAGATAGTCCCCTCGATGGATCCGAGCGAAGTCGTCATTGTAAATATGTCAGGCCGGGGCGACAAAGACGTCGATCAAGCCGCCCGACTCCTTCTTCCCGAGGAGGATTGGGCTTGAACCGAATCGTTGAACGTTTCGCCCAACTCAAAGCGCGAAACGAGAAAGCCTTCATTCCCTTTCTCACGGCGGGGGATCCGACGCTGGCCATCACCAAGGGCCTCGTGCTGGAATTCGACAAGGCGGGCGCTGATGTGATCGAGTTGGGTGTGCCCTTCTCCGACCCCTTGGCCGACGGAATTGTCATTCAAGAGGCGGCGCAACGCGCGCTCAAGCATCACGTATCGCTGCGGCATGTCTTGGCGATGGTCAAGGAAATTCGCGCAGAGTCCGAAGTACCCATCCTGTTGTTTTCATACTACAACCCCGTGCTGGCGTATGGGGTCGAGGCATTGGCGCGCGACAGCAAAGACGCGGGTGTGGATGGCATTCTCTGCGTCGATTTGCCGCCCGAGGAAGCCACGGAATACATCGCCGCCTTCAAAGAACACGATTTGGCAACGGTGTTTCTAGCCGCCCCAACAAGTACCGCAGAGCGAATCGAGATTATCGCGAAATGTTCATCGGGTTTCGTCTACTACGTCTCCCGCACCGGCGTGACGGGCGAGCAGGAATCCATGGAGAGCGGCGTGCGCGGGATGGTTGCAAAAATAAAAGAACACACCGATCTCCCCGTAGCCGTCGGGTTCGGAATCGCCAAACCGGAACAGGCAGCAGAGGTGGGAGACTATGCGGATGGCGTCGTCGTAGGCAGCGCGATTGTGCGGCTCATCGGCGAGCTTGGTGATTCGCCGGACACGGCGCTCATGGCGGGGGCGTTAGTTAAATCGCTTGCCGACGCCTCGAAGGGAAAGGGGTAATCTGACCGCGATGAGCCTTGAGCTAAACGAAAATGCGCAGACCATTCTCCTTGCCTTTAGTTTCGTGTTTGGCAGCATGGTGGGCAGCTTTCTCAATGTCTGTGTCCACCGCCTGCCGCTAGGCCTCTCGGTGGTCAAGCCGCGGTCGCGTTGCCCCAAGTGCGAAAAACCCATCGCTTGGTACGACAACATCCCTATGCTGAGCTGGCTGATCCTCGGCGCGAAATGCCGAAACTGCGACGAGCCGATCAGTTGGCAGTATCCGCTCGTCGAGGCCATAACCGGAACCCTATTCTTACTCGTCTATTGGCGATTTGGTCTGACCCCGGCGACGCCGGTTTACATGATCTACTGCGCGGCCATGGTGGTCGTCACCTTCGTAGACCTGACCGATTGGACCATCCCCAACGAAATCACCTACCCCGGAGTTCCTATCGGGATTGGCCTGTCCGTTGTGGCTATGGTCTACCCCGGGACCGGCCTTCAACTCGACAACCCGCTCGAGGCGATCGCCGCGGCATTTGGGGCGGGCGGATTCCTCTATATGCTCGACAAGGCCAGCCTCCTATTTCTTGGCAAGCGGGGTATGGGCTTTGGGGACGTGAAATTGATCGCCATGGTTGGTGCGTTCTTTGGACTATGGGGCGCCGTAATCACCATCATCGTCGCGTCCTTCGTCGGCAGCGCCGTAGGAATCCCCATGATGATCGCGGACCGCCGAAAAGAAGGCGCGAACGAGGGGCCCTATCTACCGTTCGGCCCCTACCTGTGCGTGGGGAGCATCATCGCGATGTTCTTCGGCCCGGATATTGTGGCCTTGTATACCGGCTACCTGCTGATGCCGGGAGCGTTGTAGGCCATGCCAGTTGTCGCGACGATACCGGAACGGCTTCAGGAATTGGGCATTGTCACCATTCCCCTGCCCACCAACTTTCCCGTCGGTCCGGTCAACGTTTACCTGTTGAAGAATGGGCCGTTGACCCTCGTGGATACCGGCGTCACGAGCGACGAATCCTACGAGGCCCTCGCGAGCGGCATGAGGGCCGAGGGCTACGCCGTCGCCGATCTTGAGCGGATCATCATCACCCACGGCCACCGCGACCACATGGGCCAGTTGGGTCCTCTCATGAAAGAATCCGGCGCGGAAAGTTATGGCCACCCGCTCATCCGGGCCCAGGGCGTTGCCGGCGTGGACGATACACTCGCGCGCCGAAAATTCTATGTCGGCATTCTTGATGAATTTGGGGTACCGGAAGAAATTTGTGGCAACGCCAATTCGCTGTATACCAAATTCAAACGGATGACCGAGCCCTTCGAGGTGACCCATTCGCTGAACGACGACGAAACCGTGTTGGATTACGAGATCTACGACATGCCCGGCCATTCTCCTTCCGACACCTTGCTCATCGACCGCGCCAGAGAATTTTCCATCGTAGGCGATCATATCCTTACAACAATCATCCCCAATCCCATGCTCCGCCGCCCCGAAAATGGCGCGGTGCGGGAGAAGGCCTTGGTCGACTACATCGCATCGCTGAAAAAATCCCGCGAACTCGATCTAAACCTATGCCTGCCCGGCCATGGCCCGCCCTTCGACAATCCCGGCGAGGTCATTGACAAGATTCTCGCGAAGTTGGAAAAGCGAAGCGAGACAATATTCAAGCTCGTGGCGAAAGGGAAGAACACGCCGTACCGCGTATCCAAGCGACTCTTCCCCAAGTTGCAGATCCAACACATCCATCTCGGACTATCCATCGCGGTGGGACACATGGAAGCCTTGGAAGAAGAGGGGCGTTTGCGAAGCTATGTGGATAACGGAGTGCTACACTTCACGCCCGTGTAGCGCGGAGTCCAACTCGAACTCACTAAACCGGAGCGGCGAGGACATGGACGTTTCCAAGGCGGGGCTGCTGGCCTTTGACGAAGGCTACTTCGAACGCATCTGGGGGGGGCGAAAGCTCGAGAGCCTCTACGGCAAACCCCTGCCCGCGGGCAAGCCCATTGGCGAGGCCTGGCTCATCAGCGATCACCCCCGGCATACCAGTGTCGTATCGAGTGGTCCCTTCGAAGGGCACACCCTCAGGACCCTCGTGGAATCCGACCCGCAAGCGATACTGGGATCCCGGCCCACACTGACGCGGCATGGACTTTTTCCGCTGCTGCTGAAGCTCCTCGATTCGACCGACTACTTGTCCATTCAAGTACACCCTGACGATGCCCAAGCGGAACGACATGGTGAATCCTTCGGCGGCAAAACCGAAATGTGGCATGTGCTTTCGTCGTCCGCATCGAGCGAAGTCATCTGCGGACTGGCCGAGGGAGTCACCCGGGAAGATCTCCAGGCCGCGATCAAGGAAGGAAACGTGAGCGACCGGCTCGCCCATCTCCAAGTGGCGCCTGGATCGTCCGTGTTTCTGCCGGCGGGGACGGTCCACGCCATCGGAAAAGACATCGTATTGGCGGAAATCCAACAGAACAGCGACATCACGTACCGCCTCTACGATTGGGGGCGCTTGCAAGCCGATGGGACTCCGCGTGAACTTCACATCGATAAATCGTTGGCGGTCACCGCCTTTACGGATACCCATCAAGGTGTCGCGATCCCGCTCCGGCGTGCAGAATCAGATGTCGACTGGAGCGTCCTCACCGCATGTGAATTCTTTGCCGCTGATCACGTGGCCGTCGATGGAGTGTTTCACCGAGTAACACGGAAGGAATCGTTTCATTTGCTGTTGTGCATCGGCGGCGAAGTGACGATCACCGTGGAATCCGAAGTTCGGTCGATCCGTTCGGGAGAGGCCGTGATGGTCGTAGGAGCCTCAGCAGAATACAGCGTAGCGGGTCACGGCGTTATCTTGGATTACTACGTTCCGAATATCGAGAGTGACATCGCCGCCCCACTACGAGCGGCAGGACACAGTACGGAGGCCATTGAGTCGCTCGGACTCGGGTAGCCTGGCCCACGCGCGAATAGCTCCATAGTAGAACGAATCGTGTAAGACATAATCCATTAGGCCACTCTATAGACAAGCTTCGCCTGATCAATTGAGACTTCTTTTTGGATGTTCACACAGGGCGTAGACAGCTCATTCAGGGCGTAGACATTGGGGAAGTGACGTGAAACGGCTGGACGACAAACAGCTCGTTGCGCGGAGTCTGCGCGGCAAAACAGAAGCCTTTGGCGAACTCGTTAAACGCTACCAAGGTAGCGTTTACGCGTCTTCCTATTATTACGTGGGGCGGTATGGCGTCGCAGAGGATGTGGCGCAAATGGCCTTCATGGCAGCCTATAAAGGGCTGGGACAGTTGAAAGACGGTGAGAACTTCGGTCCGTGGCTCAAGGGGATCACATCCCGAACGGCAGCGAATTGGCTTCGACGCAATGGCGATCGAATCGACAATGAGACGCCGGTACCCCTCGGGAAGGCGCTCGTCCTGGAGGACGCGCGCATCGGTCCATCGGGCCACGCGGAGCGGAACGAGTTGGGCGAGCAGATCCAGCGTGCGGTTGATGCTCTACCGGAACGGTACCGGTTGATAGTTATTCTTAGGTATTTGCAAGAACTAAGCTATGCCGAAATCGCCGAATTCACGGGCGAGTCGAAAAGCGAAGTTCGAGGGATATTGCAAAAAGCTGGGCGAAAATTGCGCGATTTGTTATCAGAGTGGGATTCATCTTCTGAAGGAGAAGGTCGTTGGCGTCCTGTACAAAAATAGACGGCTTGTTACAAGCCTATATTGATGAAGAGCTCGGTGCCTCGGAGCGCGTTATTCTTGAGCAACATGTTTCCGAGTGCCCAGGCTGCGCGCGCCTGTTGAAGCGTCAGCAGCGCAGTTCGGCCGCCCTGTTCGAAGCATACTCCCGCAACCGGTTGACGCGCGATTTGTCCCGGCATATCTTGGATCACCTTCCGGAATTGGAGACCGCTCAGGAAGACTTCGAAACCCTTAACTGGCGCGCGAAACACCCCGGTCGCTTCGGGGGACGGATGCGGCATTTCGTACCCGCCGCAGCCGCCGTGCTGCTCGTGGTATTGGGCGCGGTTATCCGAGAAAACTGGCCGGCCCCCATACCGTTGATGGGTCAATTTGGAATGGTGGCGTATGTCCAAGGTGAGACGAATCGGGTTGATCCCGCATCCGGAAAAGTAGACGGCACGGTGATTGGAGCCGGTGTGTATCCCGGTGACCGTTACGAATCCTCTGATGCCTCGGGCCTCATGGTGTCGCTCGATGGCGCGACGCACATTAAGATGGATGAGAATTCGCGGATACGAATCGATGACGCGCGAACGATAACGGTTGAAAAAGGGCAAATTTATCTGAATGTGGGCACGACCGACCGTATTTTTCAAGTCGCAACCCTAGCCGGAAACATTACGGTATTCGGAACCCGATTCGGTGTAAGCGTAGTAGGTGACTCAACCATCGTTGCGGTCGAGGAGGGCGAAGTTCAGGTGGAACACAGGTACTACGGAAGCTTCGCGACCTTGCATCGCGGTCAGATTGTGGATTTCCGCCGTGGCGATGACGCGCTCGTTCCTCGGGAGGGCGACGTCGCTTCGCTGACACGATGGGCTAGATTGATAAGGCCCAGCACCGACATGCTGGAGCTCCTCGCGAAACGATATCCCCGGGCAGGCGTATCCGATGCGGGCGAAGCGAATCGCTTCTTTTACCGCGAATATTTTTTGAAGAACTTGAACCATCAGCACCTGGATTCGATCGTGCTCTCCTGGGATCAAGATGAGGTGACTGAGGAAGATTATTGCGGCTACAACGTATACGTGTATACGGATCTGCATGAGCCAATCTTTAGAGGCCGAGTAGATGGCTCGGTATTCTCCAACCCAAAAAGCTCGCGCTTTGAGCTGCTGAATGACTCTTCGGTGATGAAGACCTCAAGAGTTGGCTGGGTCCGGCTGGTTCCGGATTTGGCGGACGGTCTTCGGGAAATGGGATCCATACGTGTCAATGGAAAAACCGGACCGAATGAGGAGATGAATTAACGCACCGAGATTAATTTGACGCTCCCTGAGAGGCGGGCTTGTGAAGTAGACACCGTTCAATATCTACCTCAAGTCACTCCTTCCCCAAGAGAGTAACTGCAGCCAAGTTTATTTCATGGGCCTGTCTCTCAGAGAGCGTCGTAATCATCCATATATCTTCGGGAAGTGTCAAGCACTGCGGTAGCCATCGCAATTAGTTGCAGTAGCCACCGCAAGTAGTACCGCAACGTCCACCACCCCATTCAACCCAGCATCCATCGGCGAGGGGCCAGGGGCCAACATCAGTTGGCGACGGGCCTCGGATAAAGTTCTAAAAAAGGAGGACACCAGACGTCGGGGTCGTCTGATGTCCACCACCGTTGGTTCAGCCTAACGCGGACGTGGCGGGCGAATGCCATGCCCACAGGCTCAACCCAGCGAATAAAGTCTACCACCGGATCCCGAGATGCGCAAGCGCATGTATTTACACTAATCGCGCTATGCTCTTTTTGGGTACTCGTGTACGTTGTTTTGATTCGCTTGCGCCTTATTCCTGAATACAGCGCACACCGGAAGACCCCCCAAGCCGTAGCTCACCCTCTCCTCCCCTACCCCCCTGCATGGTATTGCGGAAGTTATAAACTTCCTTCCTTCGCGTCGCCTATTTTGCTTCGCAAACGGGCCTCTCAATCGGTTCTGGAATTACAAGGGACTGGAATTGCAAGGGAGTGGCGATCTTGGTACAGTGGCAGCCTGTGTGCTTCTTGACGAAAAAGGTGAGGTGAATGGGAATGCGTAATTTCGCAAAACTGACGGTAGCTACCGTTTTCTCGATGGGGCTGCTTGCCGTAGGCGCGTCCTCGCAACAGATACCTGAATCGCTCCGCGAGGCGGTGGACCTGGCGGTGAGCAAGGTAAAACCTTCGCTCGTTCGGATTCATGTGGTTTCAACCACCTACCGAGAAGGCCGGGAGCTGAAATACGAGTCCTTCGGGAGCGGGGTCATCGTGACCGAAGAAGGGCATGTGGTGACGAATCACCACGTAGCAGGGCATGCGACGCGGCTGGTCTGTACGATGTCCAACCGCGAAGAAATCGACGCTGAGCTCGTCGGGTCCGACCCGTTGACGGACATCGCCGTTATCAAACTTCTACCGACCGATGGGCGCACGTTTCCGACGGCGTCCTTTGGCGATTCCTCCAAGGTGCGCGTGGGCGATCATGTGCTGGCGATGGGCAGCCCGCAGGCCATTTCGCAGTCGGTGACGCTAGGCATCGTGAGCAACGCCGAGATGATCCTGCCGAGGCGCATGTTTGGAAGGCTCCAGCAGGATGGCGAAGACGTGGGCGGGCTCGTGCGCTGGATCGCCCATGACGCACAAATCTACGGCGGCAACTCGGGCGGACCCCTCGTGAACACCGAAGCCCAAATCATCGGGATCAACGAAATCAGCGTCGGCTTGGCGGGGGCCATCCCCGGCAATCTTGCCCGCACGGTGTCGGAAGAAATTATTGAGAAGGGCCGTGTAGACCGCGGTTGGATTGGGCTGAGTGTACGCCCGATGCTGAAGCACAGCGGCATCGAGAGCGGCGTATTCGTTCAGGGCACAATTGACGGCGCTCCGGCCGACACGGGGGGCATTGAATCGGGCGATGTGATACTTCGCGTGGACGGCAACGAGGTGAACGTGCGGTTTGAAGAAGACATTCCCGCGTTCAACGGATTGATCGCCGCACTGCCGGTGGATGCGCCCGCCCGCTTCGACGTGCTGCGCTCGGGAGACGCGCTCGCGCTCGACATTACTCCCACCCTGCGCGAGAAGGTGCGCCCGCAGCAACACGAATTGAAGCAATGGGGAATTACAAGCCGGAATATTTCGTATGTCATGTCGAAGGAAATGAAACTCGACAGCCGCGATGGCGCTGTCGTGACGACCATTGCCCCCGGCGGCGCGGTGGGTGAATCGAAGCCGGCGATTTTTCGCGGCGATATCATTGTTGACGTGGGCGGCGTGCCCATCACCAGCGTGGAAGATCTGGAACGGGTGACGGCCGAATTGACTGAGGGCAGCGACGAGCCCGTGCCTGTGCTGGCGACCTACAAGCGACGGGGCGGCATGTATATTACGGTGGTCAAAGTGGGCGTGAAGGAATTGACCGATCCCGGGCTGGAAGTCCGCAAAGCCTGGCTGCCGGTCGAGACGCAAGTCATTACGCGCGATATCGCCAAGCAGCTTGGCAATGAGGATCTGCGCGGATTCCGCCTGACGAAGGTATTTCCTGATAGCGCGGCGGAAGAGGCGGGCCTGAAGGTCGGAGATTTTGTGATCGCCGTCGATGGAGAGAAACTTACCGCTTCGGCGCCCGAACATTACGAGGAGTTGCCGACGCTTATTCGCACCTATCGCGCGGGTTCGCTGGCGGAGTTCACACTGCTGCGGGGCGAGGAGCGATTGAAACTTGAAGTCATGTTGCCCCGCGAGCCGAAGCCCATGCGCGAAATGCAGAAGTACCGCGAAGACCATTTCGAGTTCACGGCGCGGGATGTGAGCTTCGAAGATCGCACGAAGGCGCAACTGGACGGCGACGAAGGCGGCGCACTCGTCGTCGAGGTGAAGTCGGGCGGCTGGGCCGCGCTGGGGTCGCTTCAGGTGGGCGATCTTATTCGCGAGATCAACGGCCAATCGGTTTCGGACTCCGCGTCGCTCGGCGCGATCCTTGAGGCAGCCATGGCGGAACGTCCGGCATCGGTAGTATTTAAAGTGCGGCGCGGAATCTATACGGTATACGTAGAGGTCGAGCCCATGTGGAGTGAGGACTAATTCGGGAGAGGGTTTAATGATGCTGTTTCAAGCGATACGTAGGAGAGCCGCGCTCGTGGTAGCGCTGTGCATGGTGGGTGTAGCGCCCTGGGCCGTCTCGGACGAGATCAGCGAGAAGGGCCCGGCAATTCTTGAAAAAAACAAGGACGCCGTGGTCACGATAATGCTCGTGTTGAATCAAAAAATGTCCATGCCGGGCAGAGGTTCGCAAGACAGTGAATCACAATCGGAAGCCACGGGCACGGTTATCAATGCCGACGGATTGACGCTCATCTCCCTTTCGACCGTAGACTCTTCGGCGATCATGGACGCGATGATGGCGGGGTCGCCGGGCATGAGCGGAATGACTATGGAGACCGATGTCATCTCCGCGAAAATTCTTCTGAGCGATGATACGGAGGTGCCGGCCGAGGTAGTATTGCGCGACAAGGATTTGGACTTCGCCTTCGTGAGGCCGATCAAAAAACCGACATCGCCATTCACCTTTGTTGATATGTCAGACACGGGCGAGCCGGGCATTCTCGATCAGGTCATTTCGCTGAACCGGATGGGCCGGGTAGCCCGGCGCGTTCATTCGGCATCGGTCGAGCGAATCGACGCGGTCGTGAAGAGACCCCGGACGTTTTACGTCCCCGGAAAGGATCCAACGAATACGAATATGGGTTCGCCGGCATTTATGTTGGACGGCCAGCCAATCGGTGTTTTCTTGATGCGTGTTATCAAGTCAACCGGCGGTGGCAGTCCCTTCAGCGGCGCACAGGATAACCTGATGACGGTGTTGGTGCCGGGCGCGGATATTCTGGACGCGGCATCGCAGGCGCCCCCGTTTAAGGAATAGGTGTGCCGGAAGAAAGGCAGCC
Organism: Candidatus Hydrogenedentota bacterium; assembly: GCA_029937645.1. Lineage (GTDB taxonomy): Bacteria > Hydrogenedentota > Hydrogenedentia > Hydrogenedentales > JAPYPO01. The sequence continues at coordinate 9,208 of JAPYPO010000003.1, read as the reverse complement.
GCTTCGCGGAAAGACGGCGCTGGTAACTGGCGCGGCCAGACGCCTGGGCCGTGAAACGGCGTTGGCGTTGGCGCGCCACGGTGCGAACGTGGCGATCCACTACCGCTCTTCCGAAGACGAAGCAGGGCTGACGGCGAAAGAGATATCCGCCCTTGGAGTAGACGTCTGGCTCGTACAAGGCGACCTTTCTACGGATGCGGGCGCCGAAAACATATTTGAGACATGCCTGAAGGCGGCGGGCCCCGTGGATATCTTAGTCAATAGCGCGTCGATTTTCCCGGAAGATGGCCTGCTCAATGCGAGTTCCGAAAGCATCGACGCGTCGGTGCGGGTGAACGCGGCCGCGCCCCTTACGTTGGGGCGTCTCTTCGCTGCGCAGGGCCTTTTCGAAACACATGGACGCGAAGGGTGCATCGTCAATTTCTTGGATGCGCGGATTTCGGATTACGACCGGCATCACGTCTCCTACCACTTGAGCAAGAAAATGCTGTTTGCGATTACGCGCATGATGGCGCTGGATTTCGCACCGGCGGTACGCGTCAACGCCGTTGCGCCCGGCCTGATTCTCCCTCCGGAAGGGAAGGACGAAAGCTATTTGGAATCGCTCGCATCCACGAACCCATTAGGGCGCTACGGGGATGGGGAAGATATCGCCCAGGCCACGGTGTTTCTCGTATTGGCTCCGTTTATCACGGGCCAAGTGATTTTTGTCGATGGCGGGCGACACATGTTGGGAGGAGTCTATGGCTGATGCGCCGTTGGACCGCATCCATATCCGGGATCTTCTGGTCCGCTGCATCCTGGGCATCTACCCGGACGAGCGCCGCGAGAAGCAAGACGTTATCGTGAATATCACGTTGTACGCCGACCTGCGAAAGGCGTGCCTATCAGACGATATCGATGATACGGTGGATTATAAGACCATCAAGAAAAACGTGCTTCACCTGGTGCAACAGTCGGAGTACTTTTTGGTCGAGCGGCTCGTGGAGCGCATCGCGGAGTTGGCCCTCGAAACCGCTGCGGTGCAGCGTGTGGATGTGTCCGTGGACAAGCCCGGCGCGTTGCGCTTCGCACGGAGCGTCGCGGTGGAGATTTCGCGATTGCGTGAAGGATGAGCGCTCGTATCGAGCGTCCTCGACCCGGCGATTGGAACATCACCCACAAGAAACTCGGTCACTGGTGTTAAACGAAGACACGGTACGCGCGTACATCGCCGTGGGGGCGAATATCGATCCCCATAGGAATATTATGAAGGCGCTGGACATTCTCTCTACGCAGATTTCGATTCGCGCGGTTTCAACCTTTTACCGGACGGCTCCCGTAAACAGGCCGGAGCAGTCGGATTTCTTGAATGGCGTTGTGGCGGTGGACACGGACGTGGGAGCGTTGGCGTTAAAAAAGCAGGTCTTGCGTCCCCTAGAGCGAAAGATGGGGCGAACGCGGTCGCCCGACCGGTACGCAGCCCGAACCCTGGACCTGGATTTGATTTTGTATGGCGAAGCGGTGGTGACGAGCGAAGAACTGGTCCTTCCCGACCCGGATATTCGGCTGCGCGCATTTGTGGCGCTGCCCCTTTTTGAAGTGGCTCCGGATGCGCGGCTTCCGGATACGGGAGAAGCTTTGGCGAAATTGGCGGTGCTGAGCGAGCAGGTTGGCTTGACACCCGATTGGGAACTAACACGCAGTGTGAAGGAGAGGTTGGGTTTATGAACATGGAGCGGGTGGAAGAACTGATTCAGGAACTTCTCGTGGAGATTGGGGAGGACCCAAGCCGCGAAGGGCTGCAAAAGACACCGCACCGGGTGGCGGAGGCGTGGAAGTTTCTAACGTCGGGCTATCAATCGAAACCGACGGATATCGTGAACGGCGCGGTGTTCGAATCGGAAAGCAACAACATGATTATCTCGCGGGACATCGAGGTTTACAGCCTGTGCGAGCATCATTTGCTTCCATTTTTTGGCCGGTGCCATATTGGGTATATTGCGGACAAGAAAGTGCTCGGCTTAAGCAAGTTGGCCCGCATCGTGGATTGTTACGCCCGTCGGCTGCAGATTCAGGAACGGCTGACGGCGCAAATTGCGCAGGAAATCATGGAAGCCACGCAGGCCGAAGGCGTCGGAGTCGTCGTGGAATGCCGTCATTTGTGTACGATGATGCGGGGCGTCGAGAAGCAGAATTCCATCATGACGACTTCTTCGATCTTGGGAAGCTTTCTTGGGGACGCGATTACGCGGACGGAGTTCTTGAAGCTGATCGCCCGGAATGTGTAACGTGCAATCTGCGTGACGCTCGAGTCGTACCCGAAAAGCGGGTTTGTACTCGCCATTACATCCGACAGGAATTCCTTTGAAGAATACGGCGTCTCTATGAATGAAGAAATCGGGGAAGACGCCGAGGGCCGCATCACGGATTCGGCGGCTCGGACGATGGCCCATGCTATCGCGGAAACGGGCGGCCGCGAAGTATTCTTCGTCGGCAACTTAAATAGTAAGGGCCTGGTCGCAGATGTGACGACGCGTGCCCGGGGAACCGAGGGAGCGGTGCCTGCGATATTCGAAGGTCTGGATCGCGGGCAGGTCGTCATCCATAACCATCCGGGTGGCCACATCGAACCGTCGGAAGCGGACCTGGAATTGGCAGTGGGCTACTCGACGAACGGCCACGGTGTCTACATTGTGGACAACGAGGTACTCCGCGTGTACGTGGTGGTGGAGCCATTTCGTGACACGCAACGCGAAAAGCTGAATTTGGCGAAGTTGGACCGGTTTTTTCAACCGGATGGCCCGTTGGGGCGGGCGCTGACGGACTACGAGGTGCGCCCGCAGCAGTCAGCTATGATGCGCTCGGTAAGCCGCGCCCTCAACGAAGATACCATTGCGGTCATCGAAGCGCCGACCGGTGTGGGCAAGACGCTCGCGTATCTATTGCCTGCGGCCCTGTGGGCGATACGCAATCGGGAACGCGTGGTGATTTCGACACGCACCATCAACCTCCAGGAACAAATCGTACTCAAAGATATCCCCCTGTTGCAGCGCTGCCTGGATGAAAAGTTCACGGCCGTATTGGTGAAGGGCCGTCAGAACTACATCTGCCCACGCCGCCTACAGCGCGCGTTCTCCGAAGCATCTCTGTTCGATGACCCCGAAACGGAGGCGATGCTGAAGTCACTCGCCGAATGGGTGAAGACTACGAAAGACGGGAGCCGGTCCGACCTCTCTTTCGTTCCGCCGCGCGATGTGTGGGAGCGCGTCTGTTCGGAGGCGGACACCTGCACTCTGGCGCAGTGTCAGGCGGCGGGCGACTGTTTTGTGCCGAAAGCGAGGCGGGAAATTGCCAAGGCGGATCTCGTCGTCGTCAATCACCACATGCTGTTCTCCGATTTGGCGATCAAAAAGGATGTAGGAAATTTCTCTACGTTGGCGGTGCTGCCTGCGTACGACCGATTGATCCTGGATGAGGCCCATCACGTCGAAGATTCGGCGACGGAGTACTTCGGGCAGGAGGCCACGCGTAATGGAGCCCTCGCGTTGTTGGGCCGCTTCATTCGGCGGGAGCGTGGCCAGGAACGGGGGCTCATTCCCTATGTGCGTGTGAAGCTGGCGCAAGAAGCGCTGAGCCTAAGTTTGACCGAACACGACACCCTGATCGATTTGATTGAAAACTCGTTGTTGACCGCGATAGCCGCGTCGCGCGAAGCGATCGAGGCGGCGTTTAAGGCGATGCGTGAACTGACGGCGGCGAAGAGCGGGCAAATCGGGCGGGATGTGAAATGGCGGCTCACGGAAAAGGTGCTGGCGGATGGGGCGCTTCGTGAGCTGCATCAAGTGTACGTGTTGCCGGCGGTGGAAGAACTGTCGCGGCTGGTGAAGCATTGCTCGATACTTCTCACAAAACTGCAAGGCATCGCGCCAGCGCCGGAGCAGACAGAGAAACCGCTATTCGTCGAAGCGGCGCAGCTAGAAGGATACCGGGATCGGCTGAATCGTTTGATGAATGTGCTTGCGGAAGGGACGAGCGCGACCCTGGAAGAGAACACCGTTCGCTGGATCGAGATCGATGCGCAGAACGAGAATATCGTCCGGATCGTGCGATGCCCGCTGGAAGTAGGCAAGCCGCTGGCCGAATGGGTGTATCCCAACTTGAAAACGGTTGTGATGACCTCGGCAACATTGACGGTGCGCCAGGATTTCAACTTTCTGTTCAGCCGAATCGGGCTGGACACAAACGAGGGGGCCAAGGAAAACAGCCTCAGCCTGGATTCGCCTTTCGATTTCAACCGACAGGCGATATTGTGCGTGACGGAAGATGTCGTGCCACCGAACCATTCGGATTTTATGGCGATGACGACGGATTACATCGATGAGGCCATCGAGGCTACGGGGGGCCATGCCTTCGTGCTCTTTACGTCGTTCCGCGCGCTGAATTACACCTACAACCGCCTAGAGGAAGGGCTGCGGGAAAAGGGAATTACGCCGTTGAAACAGGGCGGGCAGAATCGGACGCACCTGTTGGAACGTTTTCGCCGGGATTCCAGAAGCTGCCTCTTTGCCACCGACAGCTTTTGGGAAGGCGTGGATGTTGCTGGCGACGCGTTGCAGTGTGTTATACTCCCGCGCCTTCCGTTTCGAGTGCCGACGGAGCCGATTTTGCAGGCCCGCGCGGAGGCGATTGAGGCGCGAGGCGGCAACGCGTTTATGGATTACACCGTGCCGCTGGCGGTCATAAAATTCCGGCAAGGGTTCGGCCGACTTGTACGGCGGCGAACTGACCGGGGGAGCATTCTTGTGCTGGATTCCCGGATTCTTACCAAGTATTACGGCAAGCTATTCCTGGAATCACTCCCCGCAATCCGTGTCGTCAAGGGTGCGCGCGAGGAAGTGTTTGCAGCCTTCCGCAAGTTTCATGCGGACGAGGAAGAGGAGTATCAGTCGCCATGACTCAGGGCATTCGTATCAGTATCTCGGGAGCGCGTTCCGCGGCTGTGGGTCGAGAGCATGGCGTGACTCCAAGCGAGTTGAAGGCGCTGGAACCGGTCGTCGCGCAGGCGCATCGCGCGCTCCGGGCGGAACGGTCTCAAAAAAGATACGGCTTTTACGATCTGCATAAGGACAAGGCGATCCTCGGCGAGGTACAACGCGCCGCAAAGGGGTTTTCCAAGGCTCGGCCCCAAAACCTCGTGGTGCTGGGTATTGGCGGATCGGCCTTGGGTACGACTGCGCTGGTCACGGCGTTGAAGCCCCCCTACTACAACCTTCTGAGCGAGGAGGAGCGAGGGGGGCGGCCGCGCGTCTTTGTAATGGACAACGTGGACCCCGAAACCTTCCATCAAATGATGCGGATATGTCCACCCAAGAAGACGATCTACAACGTGATCTCGAAATCCGGTGGCACGGCAGAGACCGTAGCCCAGTTGCTGATCGTCGTGGACCAGCTGGAGAAGGCGGTCGGCGCATCGGCGCTGAAGGAACATCTGGTGGTAACAACGGGCGCGCTTGAACGAGGCGCGAAGCCGAACCCGTTGCAGGCGCTGGTGAAGAAGCGGGGCCTGGTGAGTTTCGACGTGCCGCCGAATGTGGGCGGAAGGTTTTCGGTGTTTTCATCGGTTGGATTGTTCCCCGCAGCGGTCTTGGGAATGGACCTCAAGGCGCTTTTCGCGGGCTGCGCTTCGATGGACAAACAATGTTCGCGCGCCAGCCTGCAGGACAATCCCGCCTACCTGCGGGCCGCCGTCGAATTTCTGGGGTCGCGGGATAAGGGCAAGTCAATCTCCGTCATGTTGCCCTATGCGGATGCGCTGCGCGATGTCGCCGATTGGTATCGCCAAATTTGGGCGGAAAGCCTGGGGAAACGTTGCAATCTGGACGGGACGAACACGGCGTGGTACGCGGGACAAACGCCCGTCAAGGCGCTCGGCGTCACGGATCAGCATTCTCAGCTGCAACTATACCTGGAAGGTCCCAACGACAAGATCATCACGGTGCTGGGCGTAGCCGCGTTCCGGAAACGGGTCCCCATTCCGAAGGCTGGCCCGAGTGTCAAGGGCCCGGCCTATCTTCACGGCAGCACCTTGAACAAACTCATGGCCGCAGAGCGCAAGGCGACGGTCGATTCGTTAAAGGAAAACGATAGGCCCGTCATGGCTGTGAATTTTCCTCAGGTGAACGAGTTCACCGTGGCCGAACTGCTGTATATGCTTGAAGTGGAAACGGCGATGGCGGGACGCCTGTTCGATGTGGACGCGTTCGGCCAGCCGGCCGTCGAACAGATCAAGGTGCTTACGCGCCGTAATATGGGCGCCAAGGGCTAACAGGAGATTTACGAGCGAATGGACGCCGATGGTGTGACGGATTCGACCCCAGCGTTTCCCGATTACGGGGAACGGGGCGATCGGGCGGGCGCGCGCCGGGCGCGGCACGCGTTTTGGCTGTGTGTCGCGGCGTGTGTGGTGATCACGGGCATGCTGTGGTTTACGGATAAGTACCTGCGCCACGATCACGCGGATCGCCTCTACGTGAGCGCAATTACGATGAACCCCCAATCGGCCCGGGTATTGTTGCTCCAAGCGATTAAGGTGGACGGAGAATCGGGGGAAAAACCCACGCCCCGCTATACGCAAGCCCTGGCGGTGCGTCGCGAGCCGGATGTGATCGTGGAAACGTATGAGAAGGCCTACCAACTCGACCCCAAGAATTCCCTTTTCGCGCTTCGGTATGGCGCGCAGTTATTTCAGTTTGACGACTTCGCCAAGGCGGGGGAAATCTTTCGCGAAGCAGCGCTCCACCCTCCGGAGAATGCGTTACCGTCCTATTTGGAGGCGGCGTGCGTCGCGAAGGCCAGTGAAGGACTCGAGGCCGTAGAAAACGCGATGGTGGCGCTGACCCGCGCAAATAAACAGGCGAAACCGATCATTTTCCCCAAGCCGATCTGGATGCCCTCGACACTGCCGGAGAGCGGAGAGCAGTATGCGCGCCTCTCGCGCGGTATCGCGGACGATGTGTGCGCGCCGTTGAACCACTTCGCGAACCAAGTCCTCGATTTAGTGGGCGCGCAGAGGGCCGAAGGGCGTTCGCGCGGCACGAAGAGATGGTTGGCGGAACTTAGACTCATGGGCGAGCGCCTGGCCGAGCAGAGTGAGCCACGCTACGCCAACGCCGCCCGGCTGGGTCTCGATATCCAGGCGAAGGTCATTAAACTGTTAAAGACACCCGAACTCAATGACGTGGAACTCAAAGCGGAAGCAAAAGAGGAACTCGTGGAGGCTGGCATCCACATTGGCGATGCCCGCGAAGATATTCGAGACTTCGAAAGGGGCCGAGACGACCGAGTCGCCGCTGGGGTCGAGTCTGTTTGGTATCCGAATGTTCTTTATGGATATGGAGCGTTATGGGTATTCGGCGTCTACCTGTTCGCACGAATCATCTGTAGGTTGAGCGGCGCGCGGAAGTCGGTGTGGATGACCCCGCAGGGGCCTTTGGGTGTGGGGGCTGTCGTGGGCGGAATGCTCCTCTTGTTTATCTTGATGCACGCGCTACGCCTTTCGGGCTGGGTGCAGATTCCCGATACGAGTTATGAAAGGACAGTCGCGTTAATCTGGTGGCTCGTCCTGGGAGGAATGCTGCTCTTTGGGTTCGTCTACCCGGCCCTCAGCCTCAAGAGCACGGAGGAAGTCAGCCGCCGCTCGGGGCACCCCGACGAGGTGGAAGGAACCTTGCGCTTGGCGAGAGGCGCGTACCGGCGGGCGTATCTATCGCTCGCGCTCCGATACCAGGGGATACTCCTGGGGTTGTACATCTGCCTGTATTGCGCGTGGATGGTCTCTTTTCGGGTGTCTGCGGGCCTGTACCCTCTGCAGATCAACCTCTTAGCGCCGGGCCTTCTAGAGGAAGAAGCCCGGCGGGTCGCGCTTGCCCTCGCTAAACTGGGATGATGACAGGTTGGATGCTCGTGAGCTAACCGAACTTATCGAAGGCTGCGTCAGTGGCGACGCGTCTGCACGCGCCCAATTCTTGGGCGAATACTACGATCTGGCGAAACGGGCGACCGCCCAGAGCCACCGCCAATATGGCGCGGACGCCTCCTCAGTTGGCGAAATCGACGATATCTGCCACGAATTGTTCGTCCGAATATTCGCCAACGATTGCCGCGCGCTCACGCGCGTGATCAATCCGGCCTCGTTGGATGCCTGGATCGTCACTGCGGCGCGGAATGAAGCCGTGTCCGCGTTTCGCAAACGCGTCTCGCGCGACCGCGCGATGGTTGAAATGGCGCGTGAACGACCGACGGCCTACGTCCCCACTCCTTCGGAATCGGCGGAAGAGGCGGAACGGAACGCTACGATCCGCCAAAAGCTTTCCGCCCTAAAACCTCACGATAGGCTCATTTTGGATCTATACTATCTCCACGGACTCAAGTATAGCGAGATCTCCGAGATGACCGGGATGAACATCAATACGGTATCGGCGCGGCTACGACGCGCCCGGGTCAGGCTGCGTGAAGCGATCGGCAACGACTGGGAAGGGCTCCGAAATGACTGATGCCCACGCGCGATGCCCAGACGAGGCGGTACTCGAACAGCTAGCTATGGGTAGGCTGGAAGGGGCCGCCTTGGCAGAGCTGGAGAGCCATGTAGCCTCATGCGCCTTATGCGCCACGGCCGTGGAAGCGCTGAAGATGGAGAGCACCTCGATCGAGTCAGCGCTCCGGATTGGGCGTGGCGCCTTGGACGCTGGCTGCCTCTCGGACGAACAGTTGGCGCTCTATCTCGATGCAGGGCTAGACGAAGACGCGCGTATGGCCGTGGAGGAGCACCTCGGGATGTGCTCGGCCTGCCAAGAGAGGGCCGTGGAAGTCTACCGCGACGTCGTCCGTCTACGGGACGGTGGCGAACCTGAAGAGATTGAGGATCCCGTCGTGGAGGTGGCTGAACTTCCCTGTGGTGTCGAGCCCGCTTGTGGAGTCGAGGCCGGCGACACGGCGAAACTCACGCTCCACGCGCAGGCTGAGAGGCCGTCTCAGAGGCCAGGTTTGGGTCGGCTAAAGGCCACGACGCTAGCTTGGGCAATCGCGCTGACAATAGCCGCAGGTATCGCCTCCTTCATCGCCGGGGAAGTAGGCCCAGGACGCCTCCTCTACGGCACGGCGGTATGGTCGATCGTCTTAGCCGAGATTACCCATATGGACCCGTCGGCGACCGGAGCCAATGAGATTG
>JAPYPO010000213.1 GCA_029937645.1 Candidatus Hydrogenedentota bacterium | reverse complement strand
TCCCAATTTCCCGCGAAGCGGGTTCTGACTCGCAATGACAGAAAATGTGGTTTTTCTGAGCGAATATAAGTTGGCTTTTTATGAACCAATATACTAGCAAGAGAAATTAGCTTTTTCCTCGCGCCCATTTTCGCGAAGAGGTTTTGTTCCTCTTCCGCATCCATGGATTCGATCACTTCATTTGAATTTGCACTGCCCGGAGTTTTTACGTGCCAAAGTGTTTCGATCACATTCCTTTCTCGCCCGCGTCAATTCCCTTCTTCTATGGTTGGGTCGTTTTGGCGATGGGGACCGTGGGCATCTTAGCCAGCATCCCAGGGCAAACGATGGGGGTGAGCGTATTCACCGATCACCTGATCGTCGAATTGGGCATGACGCGGGAGCACTTGAGCCTCGCCTATATGGCCGGGACCATCGGCAGCGCTATGTTGTTAGTTCCGGTCGGAGGCCTGGTCGATCGGGCCGGGGTCCGAGCGACGATTACGGTCGCCTCTTTTTGCCTCGGACTGAGTCTGCTTGCGATACGATCAAGCGGCACGATGACGGACGCGTTGCGTTCGTTCATGGGGGACAGCCCTTTCGCACCGGGGATTGTCATGGCGGTATGTTTTCTCGGCCTGCGCTTTTTTGGCCAAGGCATCATGACAATGGCAGGGCGCGTGATGGTTGGGCGTTGGTTCGAGCGGCGGCGCGGGTTGGCTACCGCCATTTCGGGAATCTTCACCTCCTTCGGGTTCACCTCCGCGCCGACCATTCTTTCCTTAATCATCGAAACCTTTACCTGGCGAGGCGCCTACCTCTTTCTCGCGGTGGCCGTGGGGGTGGGCATGACACTGATCGGGGCTCTGTTCTACCGCGAACGCCCAGAAGACAGCGGGCTGAAACGGGACGGCGGCTGGATGCCCAAGAAGGGTGAATCTCAAGCGGGCCCCGTGATGCATGCGCGTAAAGAATTCACCCGCAAAGAAGCCCTTCGCACGTATGAGTTCTGGGTGTTCAGCGCCGGCCTCTCCGTTCAGAGCCTCGTGGGCACCGCGATGACCTTCCACATCATGTCTATTTCGGGGTCCGCGGGACTTCCTCGAGATGCCATCGTAAGATTGCTTCCCCTCATGTCCTTATGCAGCGTTACCGCGAATTTTTTTGGTGGATGGTTGAGCGACAAAATAAGGCACAAGTACCTACTACTCGCCCAGATGGCCTTTCAGATGTTGGCCTCGACAGGATGGCTTCTGTTGGATGCCACGTGGGGGCGCGCGATGATGGTCGTGGGTTTCGGCACCTCGGGAGGGCTCTTCGTTTGCCTTGCCGCGGTCGTGTGGCCACGCATGTTCGGGACGAAACATCTGGGCGCCATATCCGGCCTGAACATGGCCATGATGGTTTTCGCCTCGGCGGTCGGGCCTTACATCTACGCATTTTCATACGAGCGCACGGAATCGTATGCTAGTGGGATAAAATTTGGGTTGGCTTTTCCGGTCGTCGTCTTCGTGGCGGCGCTCTTCGCCCGAAACCCACAGGAGGCGATCGCGATCGATGAAGAAACGTAGTGAAATCGAGTGGAGGGAAGTCGCCATCCTTCTGATGCTGGGCGCGGCGGCTTTCTTTCTATGGGATACGGTGGTCATCTATCCCCTGCGGCTGCTCGTTGTTTTCTTTCACGAGATGAGCCACGGCCTCGCGGCCATCGCCACCGGCGGCCGCGTGATCGAAATTCAAATCGTCGCTGCGGAGGGCGGACTCTGTATCACCCAGGGCGGCAGCCGCTTTCTCATCCTCTCCGCCGGTTATCTGGGCAGCATGGTATGGGGAGGCATCATTCTACTGCTCGCCTCGCGCGGGCGCGTTCATCAGGGGCTCAGCGTTGTCTTGGGAATTCTCTTGATGGTGGTCACGCTGTGGCTCGTGCGTCCCATCGGCAGTTTCGGGTTTGCCTTCGGACTGTTGACGGGCGCCGCGTTGATGGGCGCGGGGCTTCGGCTGAACGCGGTCGGCAACAAGTATCTGCTCAAGGCGATTGGGCTGGTGAGTTGCATTTACGTCGTGCTGGATATTCGCTCAGATATTCTCGACCGCCCGGAGGCGCGCTCGGACGCCTTCATGCTTAGCGAACTCACCGGTGTGCCGACAGTGGTGTGGGGCGTGGCCTGGATCGCCATAGCGCTTGTGGCCGGGTTCTACTTTCTCGTTCATTCTTCGAAGAAGAAACCCTTGAAGATGTAGCCCGAGTGCATCTCCGGGCTAGCGCATCTGTCCCGAAGGGACTGAGGGTTGTAGCCGGGGGATGAGCGAAGCGATTCCCCCGGTTAACGCGCCCACATGATATTTCCCCGAACGGGGATACGGCGGCAACAGAATTTGAAACGTCGTTTTTCAGCCTGTTGACGGTTTCAGCCGACGCGCTACCGATACCAGAGAATCCACCATGTTCGAAATCATCTTCGCCTGACCCTCGTCCGACAGCGATCCGTCCGCCGCGAAGGCTCCGTAGGCCCCGCCGATCGCCACCTGTTCTGGAATCACAACGACACCGATATTGCCCAAAATTGAACGAAGGTGGACGAGTCCACGCAGACCGCCGAGTTGGCCCGGCGATGCGGCGAGTAGCCCCGCGACTTTCCCCATGTACGCCGTGAGCGGGGCCTCGTCGCCGCGCGGGCGCGAAACCCAGTCAATCGTATTCTTGAGCAGCGGCGAGATTGAGCTGTTGTATTCCGGCGACGCGATCAGGAGCGCGTCGTGTGCCTTGAACAGTTCATACAGTCGGTCGGCATTTTCCGGGATGCCCTCGGCGTCCTCCAGGTCACCGTCATACAGAGGCAGCGCGAAATCGCGCAAATCGATGACAGTTGTCTCCGCGCCGTGTCGAGCCGCCCAGTCGGCGGCAGCCCGTGTGAGCTTTTTATTACAGGACTCCTCCCTGGCGCTTCCCGCGAAACACAGGATTTTCGGATCAGACGATTCAGACATGCGCATTCCCCATTTACTTAATTGTCGAACTAGAAAGGGTTGTCTCCGCTAACGACTAGGCTTTCCGGAATATTCCCCGGCGCGATCAATCGCCGCCCAACATTGAACCCCTAACGCCATCCCGATATGATCCCGTCACACAATGTTTCTGACAAGCAAGGAAGACTCCAATGTCCAACATTCCTGACGCGATAGCACAGTTGCCGCTCAAGACCTTCGAGGAAGGCGATCACGTCATCGAAGAAGGCGGGCCGCCTGGACAGCTGCTATTTTTAGAATCGGGCGCTGTCGAAGTGTCAAAGGCCGGCCTGCGCCTCGCCAAAGTGCGCGAGAAGGGCGCGGTATTCGGAGAGATGTCCGTGCTGCTGAATATGCCGCACACAGCGACCGTGAGCGCCGTGAGCGCGGCGACCTTTCGCGTAGCCGAAAATCCCGAGGACTTCATGGCATCAAATCCGGAAGTGGCCATGTACATTGCGCGAACCCTGGCGGGGCGGCTCGATGGGTTGAATAAGTATCTCGTAGACGTGAAAGCGCAATTCAGCGATTTCGATGATCACGTTTCAATGGTCGATGGTGTGCTTGGTTCGTTGATGAATCGGCAGCGGCGCGATATCGAGCGGCGTCCGCAACCGGGGCCCTAGTGGTTTGATTTTAGCTGATGGGAGATTATGTCTTGTGAACTTCCCTCAAGAAACTAAGCAAAAAAGGGACTGATGCAAGCGAAGCGAGGTACGAGCGAAGACGTGTCTGTCCCTTTTCTTGCGGCGCAACCCCATGCGCGGTGAGAGTTTGCACAAACAATTTGTATAAGCATTCTGAATGTTGAATCAAACGCCTAGCAGCCCGTGCATCGTTAGGTTGGACGGGGAGTCGCATCGCCCGGCGCGGCCAAGTCAATTTTTTCTTCGCCCATGCTTGAGCGCCACGTCGCCTCCATGGCGTCGAAATCAATCACGATATGCGCGGGCGGCGCACCCATTTCGCAGCCGGGATTAAACGTCCACGTGTCATCAATTCGGCTGACCCACGATCCACCATCGTGAAAGGGCGAATGGTGGATGTGCCCCGAAAAAACACAGAACGGTTTTAGGCGTTCCAATAACTCGAGGAGATGCGCGTCGCCCGCGAATTGTTTTCCAGTCCAACTGACGGGCGAGCCGTCTGGCGGCGCGTGGTGAATCCAAAGCCAACGACCCGACCCTTCGCCGCGCGCCTCGTCCAACATCGCTGAAAGGTTCTCGCGCGTGACGGGGCCATCCCACCAAGGGCAGACCGTGGCGCGCAGGTTGCCGACGTCCACCGTGTCGCCATCGACAGACAAGTTTTCCTCGCGGACATCTTGAAGCCAATCCGCCACGTACTCGCCCGCGTCGTTCTTCATGTCGCCATCGTGATTACCCGAGCAAGCGAGGACGCGCGTCGCGCCGCGAAGGCGCTCCAAGTACTGGGAGACTACAACAATTTGCGTATCGAGATCCGCGTGACCCGCCACGTCCAATAAATCGCCTGCGATGACAAGGAGATCGAAGTTAGGCGCGACTTGGACCAGCCAGTCAAACTGTTTAAGGCTATAATGGATGTCGGATACGAGGAGAATTTTCATGAATAAGCTTGGGTGCGTTTGAATGGGAGCGACGGAGCGAACCTAAGACGCAATCGTCGGCAATATGGAGAGTGGGAGACACGGATACATTTCCAGGGTGAGCCGTCCATGGAAGGATTATGGAGGCGGCGACTCATTGAATCAACAAAGGAGTGCTCTGGCGGCCCGTGGCAAAAGTCGAACGCGGGCTACTAGAAAGTGGAATACGCCCGCGTTTGAACAGACACAACCTGAAATGTGCGACTGAACTCGTATATGATAGCAGTGTACAAATGGTGGGCCTCTCCAACGCTGCGGCGGACGCCCAGGAACCCAAACCAAAAGAGACAGCCTCTATGTCCATACGCGTGGTGAACACCGATGGCGAAACCATTTTCAACAGCGACACGGCCAGTTCCCTCAAGGACGCGCTCGCCCAGGCTGCCGCCGCCGGGGCTTCACTCCGTGGCGCGAATTTGCGCTACGAGGATCTGGAGCGTGTGCAAGCGCCCGGCCTTGATTTATCCCACGCCGATTTGTCCTGCGCGCAATTGCAGGGCGCCTCGCTGGCCGGCGCCAACTTCACGATGGCGATTCTGAACCGAACCGACTTGGAAGGCGCCGATCTTTCCGGGGCTCAATTTCCCGGCACCATCCTGCGGCAAGCGAATATGGCCAAGGCCAATCTCCGCAACGCCGACCTGCGCAACGCCGACCTGCGCAACGCGGCCTTGGCCGAAGTCAATATTGAGGGGGCCGATCTCGAGGGAGCGGACTTGCGCAACGCCGACCTGCGGGGCTTGGGTCTCAACCGCTTGGACATGGGCGTCACCATGATCTCGGGCGCGGAACTGCGAGTCGGACCCCGCCGGGAGAAGCCGGTAGACTACCGGAACGATTTTTCCGGCTCGGAACGGCGCCGCACAGAACGCCGCGATCCAAAATCCAGCCAAACCGGCGCGCCGTGATCGATGCAAGGGTAACGGGGCAACTCGAAAGGCCAAACTCCACCCCTAGCCGGAACGGTCGTCCGCTTTTTGGGGGGATGATTTGTTAAGCTACCGGGGCGCACCCAACCAGCAACCAATTAATATCATGAGAAAAAATGATGGTTCAGCTCTGTAGCTACGGTGACGGCGTCTCCGGATACCCTTCCTATGTCTGATGGAGTCACGTTCGAATGGAAAAATGGATTGAATATTTCCGATGATGTCCTGGAGGATTGTTCCCGCCTGTTTTCCTCTCATTATGGGACGTGGAGTCTCTGTGACCCTGAGAATCCCGGCAAGCCTGTTGCGTTAAGCCCCCAATTGCTAAAGAGCCGTTTATGCACGGACGGCTCTTCGGCGAGTCTTGCATATTTTGATGGTCAACTTATCGGTCACGCGTTTTCAATAAGAAGATGCATCGAACCCCATGGTTATGTCACTTGGGTTACTCAGTTGGTCGTTGATCGAGACTGGCAAAGGCAGCGGATCGCCACCCGGCTCTTGCAAGCAATCTGGGCGTTTTCGGACGACTATGCGTGGGGACTCGTGACGGCGAATCCCTATACCGTGCGTGTGCTGGAGACGGCCACGCGCCGGAAATGTAGCCCAAGAGCCATCGCGGGTCGAATTGGTGTGCTGAAGAGCGCTTCCGATCCTATATCGTATGTCCAAGGCGATCAGTTTCATGTTGATAACCGGTCCAGCATAGTCGACACTTCATTCCACGTCGACCATTCCGTGATCCCCGAGATGCTGAAACATGTGCGTCCCCCCAATTGGCTATTGGGATACCTAAGAGAAGGGGAAGAGTGGTTGGCATTCACGTTTAGAAGCCAGAAAGCGAAGCCAATTACACGCGAAGATCTGGAAGCCTCACTCGCCCAGTCCGAGCAAATTCTTCAAGAAGCCTATGGGCGAATGGCGCTCGATGACAAACACAGTTGGGCCAAGCACGCGGATGTGGAAGTCGACTTCATCGAGAAGAACACTCGTCTTCCTCAGCAATCCAGTATTCTTGATTTTGGATGTGGACAAGGCCGTCACGCGAAAGCTCTATCCCGTCGAGGCCATCGGGTGCACGGCATAGATTTTCTTGAGGGCTTCGTCAGCAAGGCGAAATCCAACTGCCCGGATTTGGCCAGCTTTCAAACGGCGGATTGCCGGACGATAAAATTGAATGAAAAATTCGATATCGGACTCTGCCTCTATGATGTCATCGGCTCCTATGCGAACGATGACGACAACTACAAGATCCTCGAAAACTTAATCGCCCACATAAAACCTGGTGGGTATGTACTTATTTCTGTGATGAATATGGATCTTACCGCTGATCGTGCAAAATTTCGGGGAGATGTCTTTGATAGTCCGAAACTCTTAGACGAGCTTAAACCGAGATTACCCATATGGACCCGTCGGCGACCGGAGCCAATGAGATTG
>JAPYPO010000783.1 GCA_029937645.1 Candidatus Hydrogenedentota bacterium | reverse complement strand
TACTTTCTTAACAGGAGCGACCGCAGGAAGCGACGTGGCAATCTCTTCAACATAATGCCGCCTGCTAAAAGAGATTGCTTCCCTTCGCTCGCAATGAAAATTTAAGTCGAGTCAATTACGAACCAATACAAACAGAAGGATATTGCCTTGGCTGCCAGCCATCTCGCCATCGTGCGGAAAAAATTAGACGAGTACAGCGGCCGAGGCGTCATCGGCGCCTACAGCGAGTCGACCCGAAACGGCCGAACGACCTTCCAGTTCAACTGGCTGCACGGCCAATGCTTCACGCTGATCTTCGACGAGAAAAAGTCGACCCTGCAATTCAAAGACGTCTTCCCGCACGCAGCGAAGGGGTCAGTCCTGCACGATACGCTGACCACCGCAGTCGCTCGGAAGACCAACAAGAAACTGCTGGCCCATGACCGGATCGATCCGACGCGCGCGGAGGTCAAGTGTTCAGTCAGGCTGGGGAAGATCTCCTTGACCATGCAGGTGAAGCGGAACCAATATACCTATGCCGTGGGGAAATTCATCAATCTGATACACGAACTTTTCCTGATCCTAAACTCGAACCACATCGAGTATCTCTTCGAGCATTTTGATTTGCCCGAGGAATAGCGTCGCCCTGCACAGGCGCTACGCGCCGCGCATTTCCTCCAACACCCGCAACTTCGCGTCAATCAACATGCCGTGTGTCATGTTGAAGAGGCGGGATACCTTGTGGACGAGAAAATCTTCGTGGGCGTCCAGCGTACCATCGGCGTAAATCACGCGCCACGTCTCCTCGATAATCCGATGCTTCTCTTCCATCGTGCAGATCTGATTGATCTGGTTCGTGAAATGCCAGAGATCGTTGCTTCGCTTTCGCGCATCCATCGCTTCGTCGATCAGGTCGTGGGCTTCCTCGGCAGGCAAGCCGTAACGCGTGGCAAGCGTATCGGCGATGTGGTCGCGCTCCGCAGCAGAGAATTCCTCATCCGCAAGAGCCGCCTCAGTCAATAACACGCAGGTAGCCAGTTGGAGCCGCTCCTCCGGGGAAACCTCGGGACTCGGCCCGGAGGCGGATAATAGCGCTTTAAGTTTGGAGAGCATCAATACCTCGCTGAAGTTGAAGCGAGAGGATAGCACTTTGCCTTGGATCCGCACAATCGAGCCTGATGGGGCGAGTCTACAGGCTCCAAATAGTTCGGCGAATTTTCGAAAGCGCAAAGAATCTGCCAATCTACCAACCAGCCAAAAAATGTGCTATGTTACCGACAATGAACAATAGCGCTGACGGGCTAGGTTGAATCGGCTCCGTTGAGGTGTGGTTCGCTTCTTGGAATTGATTCCGATTCTTCACGCCCCTATGCATTTCTGCAATTTGTTGCCCATCGACATCCGGCGGGCGAATTCGGTATTTAGCCCGGATTTCCCATTTGGAAGAGTCATCTTGAGATCCGCCGGCATCGA
>JAPYPO010000212.1 GCA_029937645.1 Candidatus Hydrogenedentota bacterium | reverse complement strand
GACACCTAGATCAGGAAATCCTAGGATATAGCACAATTAGATGCGTTTGCCCTGGCGCGGCAGACTACCTGGACAAGAGCCAAATTCTTCGTGAGGCCCTCCCCGGGCACACCGACCGCGCTTCCTCCCCTGACTTGACTGAACCCGTTCTCACCCGCTCCCTGATCCATGCCATCGAGCGTACGCGCACACAAAACGACTTGCGCCGTGCAACCGAATATGCAAATGGCCTGATTTATAGCTCGCTGGACATGATCATCTGCGCGAATGCAGAGGGCGAAATCGTTGAATTTAATCCGGCTGCGGAATCCGTCTATGGATACACGCGATCCGAAATTCTGGGGAAACCCTCCGTTTCTCTCTTTTTGGACCCCTCTAGGCGTGATGAAGTACGACGGATCATGACGGAGGATGGGGGCTTTCGCGGAAATGTGTGGCGCCTGAAGAAAGGCGGCGAAGCGTTCTTGGCCGACATCTCGGCGTTCGTTGTTCGGGATGCGGCGGACGGGTTCGCCGGCTTCATGGGCATATCGAGGGATATCACGGAACAGCATAAAGTCGCCGAGCGCTACCGCAAGATTATCGAAGAAGCGAGTGACTTCATTTATGAACTGGACACGACGGGTCACTACACCTACATCAACCCGGTGGCCGAGCGGGTGCTGGGCTCCGCCGATAATTCTATTGGTGCGCACTACCTGGATTTCGTGCGAGAGGATTTCCGGGGCAAGGTGGAGCAGCATGCGCGCGAGCAGTATACAAACAGAACGCCGGATGCCTACTACGAATTTCCGATCATCACCCTTGATGGCCGCGAACTTTGGGTCGGCCAAAATGTGCATATGCTTTTGGAGAACGGTGAACCGGCCGGCTTCCACGCCCACGCGCGCGACATCACTGCCCGCAAGAAGGCGGAAGACGCCCTGCGGGACAGCGAGGAACGGTACCGGGATCTCTTTGACAACAGCACGGACCTCATCCAATCCGTGAGACCCGATGGGGCCTTTCTCTATGTGAATCCAGCATGGCGCAACGCGTTGGGCTACACCGCGGACGAAGTCAAACAGCTCAATGCCTTTGACATTATTCATCCATCGGAAAGGGAACACAGCCAGCGCCTGTTTGAACAACTTTATAACGGAGTAGCCACGGGGCAATTTGAGACCCGATTCGTGACGAAATCTGGCGACAACCTGATTCTAGAAGGCAATGCGACGTGCAAATTCGAAGGCGCCACGGCGGTGGCTATCCGCGGAAACTTTCGGGACATCTCCCTGCGCAAGCGGGCGGAAGCTAAACTGGAAGAGACCCTGCAGGATGTGCAAAAAAATCGTGACGACATGCTGTCGATTCTCGACGAGCTGGGCTTAGGCATACTCTTGATCCGAAGCGACGGGCAGGTGTTATTCGCAAACAGCATGTGCGAACGCCTCATCGGCCAGTCGCGCCGCTCGATTATCGATGTACATTGGGAAAAGCTGTTACACGCCGAGCCCGCGAGCCAAGACCGGCTCCGCGCCTACTTCGAAAGCGAAAAAGGAAGCTCGAAGAAGGTGGCGACCCGCATCGATTCGGCAACGGGACAAAAATTCTGGACGGAGATCGAGATTCGCGTCGATCCGAGGGTCCCGGGCGGGAAAATTTTCCTACTGTACGACGTAACGGAGGTCTATGACCTGCGGCGCCAGTTGGATGTAAAATCGCCTACGTCGGACCTCATCGGCAAAAGCGCGCCCATGCGCCATGTGCACGAGCAGATCGCCCAGCTCTCTCACCTCGACACGACGGTGCTCATTAGCGGGGCAACCGGCACGGGCAAGGAACTGGTCGCGCGGGCGCTCCATGATGCAAGCCATCGCGCAGACCAGCCCTTTATCGCATTAAATTGCGCGGGCCTTACAGAATCGCTATTGGGGAGCCAGCTCTTTGGGCATAAGAAAGGCGCGTTTACCGGCGCGATATCCGATCACCGTGGTGTGTTCGAGGCGGCGGAGGGCGGTACGCTATTCTTGGACGAAATCGGCGATATTCCTGCGCAGCTACAATCGATGCTGCTGCGCGTGCTTCAGGAGCGGGAGATCACGCGGCTGGGCGAATCGACAACGCGCAAGGTCGACGTCCGATTTCTAACCGCCACACGCCGTGATTTGGATGAGGAAGTTGCGGCGGAACGCTTTCGCGATGATTTGTTATATCGGATACGGGTAGCCGAGATTCACTTACCACTGTTGCGGGAGCGACGCGAGGATATCGCTATATTGGTGGACTACTTCTTAAAGCGAAGTTGCGCCAATACGGGGAAATCCGTTCGCGAGGTCGACCCGAATGCCATGGCCGGCTTCTTGGAATCCGATTGGCCTGGAAACGTGCGGCAGTTGGAACACGCCGTCGAGTCCTCGGTGATTCGTTGCGCGGGCGCGATACTTACCGCCTCCGACCTGCCCGCAGACCTGTCAAAGAAACCGGCACCGACGCCGGGGCCGGAAATCATCGCTTCGTTTCGGCGCGACGACCCGGAGCAACTTCTTGCCGCGCTTGAGCAGACGCGCGGCAATCTCTCGGCGGCGGCCCGGTTACTCGGCATGGGCCGTTCAACGCTCTACCGCAAACTCAAGAAGCTTGGCATTCACTCGAATTAATTTTTGCGCCGAAATGCTTAGATGCTCTAACCCGCTTCGCCTATTCCCATTCGATGGTGCCAGGGGGTTTCGAGGTCACGTCGTAGAGGGTCCGATTAATTCGGGGCACTTCGTTGCAAATGCGGTTCGAGACGCGCTCAAGCACGTCGGGCGGAAAACGGAACCAGTCGGCGGTCATGGCGTCCTCGCTGGTGACGGCGCGCAGGGAACAGACTTCTTCGTAGGTGCGGCCGTCGCCCTGAACGCCGACGCTGCGCACGGGCAATAGACACACAAGCGCCTGCCAGATATCCCCATACAGCCCGGCGCGCTGAATCTCTTCGATGAAAATGGCGTCGGCTTCGCGGAGCGTATCAAGGCGATCCTTGGTTACTTCGCCGATGCATCGCACACCGAGCCCGGGCCCGGGAAAGGGGTGGCGCCATACCAGTTCATCGGGAATGCCGAGTTCATGCCCGAGCGCGCGTACTTCGTCTTTAAACAATTCGCGGAGGGGCTCAAGCAGATCGAGATTCATCTGCTCGGGCAGACCGCCCACGTTGTGGTGGCTCTTAATCGTAACCGAAGGGCCTCCGGTGGGGGAAATGCTTTCAATCACGTCGGGGTAGAGGGTGCCCTGGGCGAGGAAATCCATGTGGCCGAGCCGGTCGGCTTCTTCCTCAAAGACTTCAATGAAGAGTCCACCAATAATCTTCCGCTTCTGTTCGGGCTCGGAAATGTCATGCAACGCGTCGAGAAACTTGTCTACCGCATCGACCGAGATAAGGTTGATGTGAAAGTTTTCGCGGAACACGCGGTCCACGAGGTCGGGTTCCCCCTTGCGCATGAGGCCGTTATCCACGAACACACAGGTTAAATTGTCGCCGATGGCCTTATGGATAAGCACGGCGGCCACGCTGGAATCGACGCCGCCGCTCAAGCCGCAGAGCACTTTCTTATCGCCAACTTTTTCGCGGATCCCTTCGATGGCGGAGGATACATAGTTTTCCATTTGCCATTCGGATTTGCAGCCGCAGATGTGGTGCGCGAAATTAGCGAGAATTTGTTTGCCTTCAGGCGTGTGGACGACCTCCGGATGAAACTGGACAGCATATTGTCTGGCTGCGGGGTTGGCGATGACGGCGTTATCGCAGTTTTCCGTCTCACCCAGCCGTTGGTAGCCTTCGGGCAATCGGGTAATCTTGTCACCGTGACTCATCCAGACTTGCGTGCGTTCCTGCACACCCTGAAGAAAACCGGTGGTATCGCTATGCTCCAGATGAGCGATGCCGTATTCGCGCTTCTCCGCCGCTTCAACCGTGCCCCCCAGCATGTGAGCGAGCAGTTGTGCGCCGTAGCAGATCCCGAGAATGGGCACGTTGAGATCGCCGTTGAGTACGGCGCTATCGAGTAAGGGCGCGCCTTCCGCATGAACACTAGCGGGACCGCCACTCAGGATGATACCGGCGGGGTTGTACGCCCGAAGCTCCCCCGCCGTGGTCGTGTACGGAAGAATCAGGCTGAATACCTTCGCCTCACGAATCCGGCGCGCGATGAGCTTGCTGTACTGTGCGCCGAAATCGAGGACGATGATGGGGTTGGATTCGGGGTTCATGACGTACGCCCTAGCTCTATTGCGTTTTTGCTTGGTTCTTGTACAGGCTTAATTTAGCCACAGAGGGCACAGAGCTCACAGAGAGAGTCTCTTGAATCCATCCACTAGCCTGTTCCCACCAAAATTAATTAGTTTCTGTTGCGGAAAGGGCCTAGGCATCGGACAGAGGCGCCTAGGCCGTCATTCTGAACGAAGCGAAGAATCTCTTATCGAAAGCGAGTCTACAGGATAAAGAGATTCTTCGCTTCGCTCAGAATGACCGTCTTATACTTTTTTGCATTGAAAACCTCTTTCCGCAACAGGAGCTAATTAGCCGCGCCAAATATCTTCTCGGTTAACTGATCCCCCACGAATCCCTCTGTGTTCTCTGTGCCCTCTGTGGCTAAGTCGTTCTTGGTCCTTACCGCGGCATTTGGTAATTGGGCGGCTCTTCGGTGATGGTCACGCTGTGGGGGTGGCTTTCGGCCACGGCCGCGCTGGTAATGCGAATGAAGTGAGCGTTTTCCCGAAGCGCCTCGAGGTTTGACGCGCCCACGTAGCCCATGCCCGAACGCAGTCCGCCCATGAGCTGGTGCGCCGAATCGGCGAAGGCACCGCGATAGGGCACACGGCCCTCGACGCCCTCGGGCACGAGCTTATTCGCTGCTTCCACATCGTGCTGCATGTAGCGGGCCTTACTTCCGAGTTGCATGGCCTTCAGCGAACCCATGCCCCGGTAGACCTTGTAGGTGCGGCCTTCGAGCAGGATGGTCTCGCCGGGGCTTTCGGTGGTGCCGGCGAACAAGGAGCCGACCATGACCGTCTGCGCGCCGGCGGCCAAGGCTTTCGTGATGTCGCCCGAGTACCGAATGCCGCCATCGGCGATTACCGGCACGCCATGCTTGGACGCTTCTTCGACGACGTCCATGACAGCGGTGAGCTGAGGCACGCCCGCGCCCGAGACCACTCGTGTGGTACAAATCGAGCCGGGGCCCACACCCACCTTGACGGCGTCCGCCCCCGCCGCGATCAATTCCGCAGCCGCTTCGGCGGAGATGATGTTGCCGCCGATCACATCGGTATCGGGGAAGGCATCTTTGACGCGGGCCACCATATCGATCACCATGCCGCTGTGCCCGTGGGCCGTATCAATGACCAACGCGTCCACGTCGTTCTGGACCAGCAACTCCGCCCGCTCCATTTCCTCGGGCGTCACGCCAATCGCGGCGGCCACACGCAAGCGCCCCATGGAATCCCGACAACTGTTTGGGAAATCGCGAACCTTGTTGATGTCCTTGATGGTGATGAGACCCTGAAGGGTGCCGTCCTCGGAAATGACGGGAAGCTTCTCGATGCGATGCTTGTGGAGCAGCGTTTTCGCCTGGTCGAGCGTCGTGCCCGGTGGCACGGTGACCAGATTCTCGCTCGTCATGACGGAGGAAATCGGAACGGTATAATCTTCTTGAAAGCGCAAGTCGCGGTTCGTGAGGATGCCGACGAGTTTTCCGTCCGCATTGGTGATGGGGACCCCGGAAACATGATAGCGCGCCATGAGATCTTCCGCGTTCTGAACTGTCATGTCGGGCGTGAGCGTGAAGGGCGAGGTGATAATTCCCGCTTGAGAGCGCTTGACGCGATCGACTTCCATCGCCTGCTCGGATGCGGACAAATTCTTATGGATGACGCCGATACCGCCTTCTTGAGCGATGGCTATTGCGAGGCGCGCCTCTGTGACGGTGTCCATGCCCGCGCTGACGAGCGGAATGTTTAGAGACACGTTGCGGGAAAGATGGGTCGAGAGATCGGCGTCGCTGGGCAGCAGATCCGACCGACGAGGCTTCAGCAGAACATCGTCAAAGGATAATCCTTCGCTAAATCGGTCGGTGGAATCCATAGTTCCTCGCTGTGAGGAGGGGTGTAACGCCCGCTCCGGCCTTGGACCGGAAGCACGATGCGTTCCGGGGTCGAGATTATATAGACGGGCTTCGGGCAGTTCAACTGGCAGCTCGCGATAACTTGCGCGCATATGGGGACCAAAGGGGAATACCCCCGCTCCGGGCTGCGTTTTGGTTACAGTGCGAGTATAGTTCGGGAGTAGGCGCCTCGCCCTTTGGGCAGAGCTGAACGATTACGGAACGAAGTACGGTGAACAAATTGACGCATATCAGATTACCTATAGCGGCCTTACTTATCATTTTCGGCATCGGCATCGGCGTCGCCGCGATGGCGGACGACGCAACGCCAAAGCGCGCGACGGATTGGCAACTGCCGAAGTATCTGCCTTCGATGGACACACTGAAGGGTTCCGTTCGCGTGGCGGATGTGGCGCCGACTTCGAAGGTCTTGTGCCGGTACACCTATTCCACGGGAGGGGGCGGTGTTGCGGTGTGCGCGGCTGACGCGGCCGACTCCAGCCTCTATGCGATTCGCGTGCCGGGCATCGACAAGCCCGCGCTGGGCGAAGTCGTTCTTCGCTTCGAAATCGTGAGCGAAAAAGGAGGTGTCGTGCCGCTGGGCAACCGCGTGGTGCCGATGGCCTATTCCGAGGAACTGGATATCACGGGAAACCCACCAATAATCCTCCCCTTCCCGCTTGCCGGTGAAGGCGTAAAAGTGTTGTATGAACCGTGCTGTAATATCTTTGGCGGAGTAATGTGGGTGCGTCGAATCCCCGTAAACCCCATCGAGGATTTCGAAGGGCTCCCGGAAAAATTACTGAGCGACTTTGCGGATATCGAGCCGGACGAACTTACCCGAACAACCGCCGGACTCCACATGCAGATGATCTACTACACGGAGGAAGCGAAGCGTTTGGGCGTGGACGACGTAGG
>JAPYPO010000211.1 GCA_029937645.1 Candidatus Hydrogenedentota bacterium | reverse complement strand
TATCGGTGGCGGGCGCTGTGTCGCGCGTGGATTCCGAGTACCTCTTCGAAGGGACGATTTCGGGAGACTACCGGCAACCGTGCGATCGCTGTCTCGCCGAGGCGAAGGTGCCGTTCCAGCTGGACGTTCAGTGGCTATTCGAGGCGGCCGACGCGGTTCAGGAAACGCGCGGCGATTCGGATGCGGCGGACGGGGAGGAAATTGAGATTGAAAGTGCAGTTGATGACGATGACCATGTTCGGTTTTACGAGGGCGACGAACTGGATCTAGCGGTTTCGGTGTGGGAAGAGATTAATTTGACCGCACCGGCGAAATTCCTCTGTACCGAGGAATGCGAAGGCCTCTGTTCCAAGTGCGGCGCTAATTTGAATCAAGGCCCCTGTGGCTGTGACACCCAGAGCGAAACCGGAGGTTCGGGATTATCCGCGTTGGCGGACCTGTTCCCGGACTTACCCGAATCGGAGGAATAAGACGTGCCAGTACCTAAGCGAAGAACCGGTAAGACCAAGCGTAATATGCGGCGTTCCCATCATGCGCTAAAGCCTGTCGGCCTGACGGAATGTCAAAGCTGCGGCGAACGCGTGATGCAGCACCGCGTGTGCCCGAAATGCGGCTACTACGCGAATCGCACCGTGGTAAATACCGAAGACGAATAGGCCTGCCGAGGCGGTGCATTAGTGCTGCGGCGCTTGGTGCTGCGGCGCCGCCAGGGTCGGTTGCGTTCCGCCACGGGATGTGTGCGGGACCATGAAGCCATAAGGGCAGTTTATGCGAATCGTTGTCGACGCGATGGGGTCGGACAAAGCGCCGGGCCCCGAAGTTGAGGGGGCCGTTGCGGCGAGCTTGGTAGCCGATGTTGAAGTTATCTTGGTCGGCGACGAGGCGATATTGCGCCCGGCCCTTGAGCAATTCCCGCAGCGCGGCGCCATATCCATCGAACACGCTGCACAACACATTTCCATGGGCGACCTGCCCATGGTGGCTGTCCGCCAGAAGAAAGACAATTCGCTCCTCGTGGGCCTCCGTTTAGTGAAGGCAGGCAAGGCGGACGGATTCGTGAGCGCGGGAAACACGGGCGCGGTCATGCTCAGCGCCCGCGTCGTTCTCGGCCCCATCTTCGGGGTGGCCCGCTCGGCCATTTGCCAGGTGCTTCCGACAGCCCGGAAACCGGTGGTCGTGCTCGACCTTGGAGCCAACGTAAATTGCACCGCAGATCAGCTGTGCGAATTCGCCGAGATGGGGCAGGTATTCTCCCGATTGACCCTGGATGTGGCACAGCCTCGCGTAGGCCTCCTGAGCATCGGCGAGGAAGAGGGCAAGGGCACGGAAATTACGAGGAAAGTTAATCGCAACTTGACCACGGCCGCGCACATAAATTTCATCGGCAACGTGGAGCCGAAAGCGATCTTCGAGGGCAAAGCCGACGTAGTTGTCTGCGATGGCTTTACCGGAAATGTCTTTCTGAAGACCAGCGAAGCGGTCGCGTTGCTGATCAAGACGCTGACGGGTCGCCATATCCGTTCCACCCTAATCAGCGCCGTGGGGGGCCTACTCAGCAGCGGGGCCCTGCGGCGCCTCAAGAAAACCACCGACCCCAACGAGCAACCCGGAGCGCCCCTGCTGGGGGTCGACGGGATTGTCATCATACAGCACGGCTCTGCCACCGCGCTGGGCATCAAGAACGCCATACTCGGCGCGCGCCGAGAAATGGACCTGGGTCTTGTCGAGCACATCCGGAAAGGAATCGAAGACTTGCGATCCGCTATACCCCCTGGAGGGAACGGCCGATGAGTTTTTTTCTATTTCCGGGCCAAGGAAGCCAGGCCCCCGGCATGGTCAAGGATTACTACGATCAGTCCGACACCGCGCGCGCAACGCTTGACGAGGCCGCGGCGATCCTCGGGCCTGAATTGTTAGACGTTATGTTTAACGGTCCTGAAGAGGCCCTGCGCGATACGCGCATGGCTCAGGTCGCGTTGGTATCCTCGGAAGTTGCTGTCGCCCGTCACTTGGCTTCGATGGGTATCAAGCTCTCGGGTTGTGCCGGACACAGCGTGGGGGAGATAGCCGCGCTCGTGGTGGCGGAGTCCCTGGACTTCGGCGACGCGTTGCGGCTAACCCGCGAGCGGGCGAGGCTCATGGCCGAGGACGATTCCGGCGGGAGCATGGCGGCCGTTCTTGGTTTAGCGGCTGAGGCTATCGAGGCGGCTTTGCCGGATGGCGCGGAGATCGCGAATTACAACGGACCGCAGCAGACCATCGTATCCGGATCGGCCGAGGGGCTGGCCGAGGCGGCGGTAGCGTTGAAGGAAGCCGGTGCAAAGCGGGTGTTGCCGTTAAAGGTTTCAGGGCCCTTTCATTCCACCTTTATGAAGCCGGCTTCGGATCAGTTACGCCGTTTCTTGGAGCCCATTCCGATGAGCAAGCCGGGCCTTCGATTTATATCGTCCGTGACCGGCAAGGAGGAATCGGATCCGGCTGTTATAAAAGATCTTCTTTGGAAGCAGTTGTATTCGCCCGTGCGCTGGACGGACGTGATGGAGGCCGTAGGCGGTGTAGAGGCCGTTGAGTGCGGCCCAGGGAAAGTGCTGCAAGGCATTGCAAAACGGATTAACGGCGCTCCTGCGGTATCGCTGGCGGGCACCCTTGAGCAAGCAGGCGCGCTGAGTTAGCGTTATGAATAAGTTCCTGTTACGGAAAGTGGTTTCACCGCAGAATAAGAATAAGACGGTCATTCTGATCGAAGCGAAGAATCTCTTCAACCTGTTGATTGCTTTCGGTAAGAGATCCTTCGCTGCGCTCAGGATGACAAAAGTGATAGTTTTTTGTAACGGAAGGTTTTCAGGACCGCTTTCCGCAACAGGAATTAACATGCCACAGAGCGCGGTACCTTTTGAAAACCGTAGTGATTAGGGACTCAGAGTTTTGCATGGCGATCTGAAACATCTAGAACGTTGCCCCTAAGACCTCTGTGCCCTCTGTTGCAAATTGGGAGAACGCAAATGATTGATTTTACAGATGAGGTAGTTTTGGTTACGGGTGGAACGCGGGGCATCGGCCGCGGGATTGCCGAGGCCTTTGCGAAAGCGGGCGCGAAGGTCGCCCTATGTGGGCGCAATGCAGAAGCTGCGCAATTGGCTGCGGACGAGATCGGAAAGGCCACATCGGCGACCGTGCTGGGTACGCAAGCCAACATTTCCAGTTCGGAAGACGTAGACCGGATGATCGCGGAGGTGGAGGAAAAGCTGGGGCCGATTCGTATTCTCGTGAACAACGCCGGGATCACAAGAGACGGCCTCCTCATGCGCATGAAGAACGACCAGTGGAGCGACGTCATCGATACGAATTTGACCGGCACCTTCTACTGTTCGCGGGCCGTAACCAAGGGAATGCTCAAACAGCGCTACGGACGGATCGTGAACATCTCATCCATCGTCGGGCTGCACGGGCAAGCGGGCCAGGCCAACTACGCCGCGGCGAAGGCGGGCCTCATCGGCTTCACCAAATCCCTCGCACAAGAACTCGCCAAGCGCAACGTTACCGCCAACGTCGTGGCGCCGGGTTACTTTGTCACCGATATGACGTCCGGGCTCGGAGAAGCGGCTCACGGAAAATTCGTCGAGCGGATTCCAGCGGGCCGCGAGGGCTCCATCGACGAACTCGCCTATTCTGTCATGTTTCTCGCAAGCAAGCAGGCCTCCTACATTACCGGTCAGGTTCTCTCCGTCGACGGTGGGATGGGGATGTAGCGCGAATTTCCCCCTGCCTGAATCACGCAACCGGATTAGGCCGCGATCACCCGAGCAACGACTTGTAGAGGGCCTCGTATTCGTTGACAATGGCCTCCTTCGAGAAAAGGCGTGTGGCGCGCGCACGTCCCTTGCGGCCCATTTGCGCGGCGTGCTCGTCGTCGGTGAGAAGGCGGATAGCATACTTGGCCATGGCGTCGATGTCTCCCACTTCGGTCAGATAACCCGTTTCGCCATGCTCCACGACCTCGGTGACGCCGCCGCTCTTCGTGCCCAAAACGGGGACTTGGCAGAACATGGCCTCCAAGGGAACGAGGCCAAAACTTTCGTGTTCGCTGGGCTGGAAGACGAGATCGGCGCACGGCAATATAGCCTCGATTCGTTCGTTCATGCCCAAGTATTTGATCTTGTGGTCCACGCCCAACTGCCGAGCCACGCCAACCGCGGACATGCGCTCGGGCCCGTCGCCAACCATCACCAAGATGGCGTTTACGCTCTCCGATATTTTCTTAAAGGCCCGGACGACATCCGTTACGCGTTTTACAGGGCGAAAATTCGATATGTGCATGATGATCTTTTCGTTGTCATCGGCGAGCGTGCAGCGTTCCGTGGCGTTAGGCGGAAACTTGCTGTCGTCTAGAAAGTTGTAAATCGTGTGGATAGGTTTCTCAACGCCGAAGACCCGCTGGGTTTCCGCGTTGAGCCATTTCGACACGGCAGTGGCGGCGTCGCTCCGCTGAATGGCGAACTTTGTGATGGGGAAAAAACTCGGATCGCTTCCGACCAACGTGATGTCCGTGCCGTGCAATGTGGTCACCAGTTTGAAACGGCGTTCCTCCGCCATCATCTCGCGCGCTATAATCGCGCAAACGGCGTTGGGGACGGCATAGTGCGCATGCCAAAGTTCGATGCCATATTCCTCGGCCACCTCGGAAATTTTCGACGCCAACGCCAGCGACATGGGCGGATTGTGGAACACGGGATAGGTGACCGGATCGACCGTATGCGCCACGATATTCGCGTGGAATTCGGTCAAACGGAAAGGGGTTTCCAGGGTTACGAAATGGACCTCGTGTCCGCGGCCGGCCAAGGCGATGCCGAGTTCCGTGGCCATGATGCCGCTGCCGCCTGCGCTGGTATGACAGGTGATTCCGATTTTCATTCGGAAGCCTCCAGCCCGGGAAGGCGGTCGAGGGCCAGCGGCCCCTGGGAATGAAACGGCTCCCCATACTCGACGCCAATCGTGTTGCCCCAATACGCGGCCCGGATGCGTATGGCCTCCCAAAACCGTGCGCTGGAAACGTGCGTCTGGTCTCCGGCGTATTCCTCGTTATAAAACTGGGAGGCGTGCGCGCGCAATACCTCCACCTTCCGTTCAAAAAACTCGGATATATCCATCACGAATCGAGGTTCCTGCGCGTTATCCTGGTAAGGGTGAAAGTAGTAGATTTGCTTGGCGCGATGGGGCTGGGTATCCGTCTCGATAGAGGTGACGCCCGCGAAAAAGTTCGCGTCGCGGACAAGCCCGTGAGCCGTGGCGTGATCGGGGTGCCGGTCGATGGCGGCATGAGTCAGGAGCACCTTCGGTTTGAGGGCGCGGATGAATGGGATGATCGCGCGCCGTTGCTCGTCTGTATTGGTGAGGCCGCCGTCGGGGAGATCGACGTTCTGGCGTGTGACGAGGCCCAGCAGGCTGGCGGCGCGTTCGGCTTCGGCCCGGCGTTCGCTCACGGTTCCCCGTGAGCTGAGTTCGCCTCGGGTCAGGTCCAACACCCCAACCCGCAAACCCGCGTGGACGGCTCGAAGCAAGGCCCCTCCCGCGCCCAGTTCGACATCGTCGGGATGGGCGCCAATGGCGAGTAGGTCGACTGATTTGTTGCCGGCCACCAGATTAAAGCTCGATGGTATTCATGGCGAACGACTCTACGTCAAGTTCTCGGACAATTCGTGGCACGAGTTCCCAGCCGTGTTCGAATAGGAATGAAAAGATGTTGAACACCCGCTCCTGCGGCTTGCCCAGCGGCACAAGGCTATTCTGCAGACGCTCGATTTGTTTCTCGACCGCGCTCCGTTTGGCCGTGTCGCCATCAAGGATGGTGCGCTCGATGCGATCCAGCTTGGCGGCCATGTCCTTGCCCAAGCCTGCGGCCATCGCGGCGGCGTTTTTGTTGTGAGCTTGAAGCCCGGCTGACAACTCGCGCAATGCTTCTTCGATGGTTTTGCGTTCGGTATTCAGCAAAACGAAGGCCGGGTCGTTGCTCGTCGAGCGAAGGGCCTTTTCGAGTACCTTTATCTTGTGTTCTGCGATGTCGTCCAGAGTAAGGCCGTGTTTCGCCATCAGTTTATCGAGCTTAATCGTTGAGAGTACCGCCTTCGCGCGCGGGTACACGACCGGCATGGCCTCACCGAAGTGTGCGAAGAGGGGCTTGAGTTGAGCCCAGTAGGCCAATTCGCCCGGCCCCGCAACATACGCAGCCACCGGGAACAAATGTTGTTGCACGATGCAGCGCAGGGCGACATTCGGGCTGAAGCGTTCGGGCGCGGCTTCGAGCAAGGCGAGGAGGTTGTCCAAATCAAACTCGGCGCCGCCAATCCAAAACTTTCCCTTTTCGAACAGGACCTTCGAGCGCTTTCCCTCTAGTTCCAAAAAGAAATTACATTCCGTAAGCCCCTTGGTGACTTGCGGGGGGAAACCAAGGCTTTCCAGTTGACGCCCGGCTTCGTTCACGATGCCTGTGCTGCGTAGAGGCTCCTCGATTTCCCGGCGAAGGATTGCCGTGCCCGCCCGCCGGGCCTCAGGGATGTGGGGCGCGAAAAATACCAACGGCGTATCGCGAAAAAGCCTCGCAAGAAGCCGCGCGGTCCAATCCGCCAAGGAGGTAGAGGCGTCGAGTGAGTCATGGAGAAACTGAGTTACCTCTTCGCGGAATTCAGCGCCCGGCGTTTCGCTCGCGGCTTGATCGATGAAGCCGTGCAGAGATGCCTCGAGGGGTATCCGGTTCATCGGCAACGAATCAATTTCGCCATCAGGCGCATAGGTCAGGGAAAGCACGCCGTGCTTTTTCGTAAGAAAATAGCTGGGAGACGCCTCGTCAAAGTCATGATCCTCGCTGCCCACCCAATATATCGGGACGCAAGGGACCCCTCGCTCACGCGTCAGCGTTTCCGCAAGGCGAATGGCGGTGGCGGCCTTGTAGATGGCATACAGGGGCCCTGTAAAGAGACCCGGTTGTTGACCCGTGATGATGACGGCTTCGTTGCCCTCGAAAGTCGATGTGGCTCCGATGTCCCGCTGGTACTCGCGAATGCCCTTGAGCAGTTGAGGAT
>JAPYPO010000782.1 GCA_029937645.1 Candidatus Hydrogenedentota bacterium | reverse complement strand
ACCATAGGTTGAACGCGTCGCTGTGCTTGTACTTCAACACAGCATCCAACACCCGGACGGCATCGTCATTCCCGGAATCGAACTCCGTATTAAACTCCACCGCGAAACGATCCGTCAATTTTGAAGTCGTGTATAAGCGAATGTTTTCCAGATCGCCTTGGTAAGAATAGTGCTTTCCGTTCGCCGATCCGTCCTCGACGGCGCGAACCGTAGAGCGCAACCCAACCCCAAGTTTGAGGCGTCCGCCCGTCATTGTCTCGACGATGCCAAGACCTCCCTTTTCGTCGAAGAGGCTCTTGAGCGCCTTCTTGGTCGTCTCGACATCTAGCTCAGCAGCGGGACGCTTTGCGACTTCCTCCGCCACCTCGTTCTTAACATCCGCCAAATCGCCTTCGCTCAAGATCCCCTTCCTTACCAAGACCTTAAGAAGGGCATCCAGTTCAGGGGATGTGTCAGCGGCATAGCCAAGACCCGGAGCCAAAAGCGCCAGGCAGACCGCAAAAGCTGCCAGCTTCCAAACTCGACATGAACTTCGTCGCGCGAAGCGGTCTGGCATCGTTTGATTTCCAGTATAGATTCTCATCGAATATAAGATTCCTCGTATGTTCTTGACCAAGGCTATTAGACGGAGAGCCTCGCTAACCCCGTGGAATGCCCCCGCCGCAAGCGATCATGTTTTGTGCCCTCAGGCCGAATCGTCTGCGCCAAGGCCCGTAAGCGCTTCGATTACCGATAGCAAAAGCAGTATCAGATTGAATAGCGCCGTCAAGAAATTGAATCCCTCATAGTTGTCCGCTGATGCCGGAACCCGATTCTTGGTCAGTCCTTCTGCAGTAATAGTCATGCCTCTCCTTTCAATTGCGTTCTAACCCAATCCTTCCCAAGCGCAGCCACACACGCGGCTGCTCATCCCCAATTCCGTCGACTCCGACGAAAACTGGAGATTCTGTGGCAGTAAGCAAGGTGCGTTCCAATAATCCAATGCAAATGAACCCTGACAAATCTTGGATGAGGACAAAACCTAGTAATAAGAGGGTTATTCTCTATGATCTGAGCCATTTTGACGCTCATTCTGGACCCTCAAAAAATCTCCAATAATGATAATATAGAGCTATTCAATATTGGCCAATTAGATCATATCTTTCATATTGGTAGGAATCTTTGATGAGAAATTACCTAGACGTAGGATCGATTGGTGAGAACAATCACGCTGGACTCAAGTGCGACCGCTCACCTTACCTGAAGCGGAGCCGCATGCAGTTGAGCGCCGAGACGGCACTCAGAGACAAGTGGCGCGATTGAAACTGCGAAGGTTTCCCTTTGACTGTTCGAACGCAGGCGTGCGTTCTGGCTATTGTCGGTGTTTCTGACGGCAGCGTCGCTATCGGTCGTTACTTGGCGAGCGCGTATGGTCAAAAAACTCAGCCGAGGCTTAACACTCCTGGTTTGTGGTGCATGAGTC
>JAPYPO010000781.1 GCA_029937645.1 Candidatus Hydrogenedentota bacterium | reverse complement strand
TCCCGCGAGCAAACCAAAGTAATACAGTCTGAAAGGAACCATCTCGTGAAACGTCACTCCGAAAATCCGTTCATGTTTCCTCTCCTGGGCGTTGTTCTGTTGTGTCTGCTCGTTAACTCTTACTCCGCGTTTGCCGCTCCGGAGAAACCGAATATCCTATGGATCGTAAGCGAGGACAACGGCATCTTCTGGATTGGTTGTTACGGCGGGACCAACGCCCGCACGCCGGCCATTGACAATCTGGCAACCGAAGGGTTCCGCTACCGATACTGCTTCGATAGCGCCGCCGTATGCGCCCCGACCCGGTCGACCTGGATCACGGGTATGTATGCAATCTCGAATGGCACACAGCCCATGCGCAGTCGCAATCTCATTCCACACGATAGAATCTCCTATTATCCCGATCTGCTAAGGAAGGCCGGATACCACACGTCCAATCCAACCAAAACCGACTACAACATTGGCGGACGCAACGACAAGGATTGCTGGGATTACAAGGGGGGAGGGGAATCCTACGGCTGGCGCGAGCGCACGCTGGGTCAACCATTCTTTTCTATTTATAATATCGGCGATAGTCACGAGAGCCGGTCATTCGGCAAGGTGGACGAGACGCGCAACGATCCGGCCAAGATGAAGCTGCATTCCTATCACCCCGATCTGCCGGTCATTCGTCAGAATTATGCGAAGTACGCCGATGCCATCGAAAACATGGACAGCAAACTCCAACATTGTCTCGACGCACTTAAGGAAGACGGCCTGTACGAAGACACGATCATCATTTATAACTCCGACCACGGCGGTGTCATGGCGCGCAGCAAACGGTTCCTCTATGCCAGCGGCGTTCACTGTCCTCTGATCGTGCGCATCCCCGAGAAATACAAGAGCCTGTACCCGGCAGCCCGGCCCGGCGTAGCCGTTGACCGGCTCGTCAGTTTCGTGGACATGCCCAAGACCTGGCTGAGCCTGGCCGGTGCGGAGATTCCCGACACGTTTCAGGGCACCGTGTTTCTCGGTGATGACGTGGAACAGGAGCCGCGCTACCACGTGGCCTTCCGGGAGCGGGCCGACGAACGCCTCGAC
The DNA here is from genome assembly GCA_029937645.1 of Candidatus Hydrogenedentota bacterium. Classification (GTDB taxonomy): domain Bacteria; phylum Hydrogenedentota; class Hydrogenedentia; order Hydrogenedentales; genus JAPYPO01. Next base: position 389 of record JAPYPO010000781.1, on the reverse strand, counting down.
AACGTTCGCATGATTCGTGATACGCGCTATGCCTATCACAAGAACTACATGCCTTATGCGCCGGCCGGACAACACCTGGCCTATCTGTGGAAAGCCCAGGCCACGACCGCGTGGGAACAGCATCACCGCGAGGGCAGGACCAACGAGATCACGGGGCGTTTTTTTCAGCCGCGCGTATCCGAGGAATTTTATGACAACGATAGCGACTTCGATAACGTCCACAATCTGATCGATGACGGTGAGCACCAGACCAGAATTGCGGATATGAAACGGGCCCTGCGCCGTAAACAGTTGGAGCTTTTCGATTCCGGGCTTCTTCCGGAAAAAATGCGGGAACGCCGGGCGGAACAGCACGGCCTGACCATCTATGAATTGGTTCGTGACAAGGG
>JAPYPO010000210.1 GCA_029937645.1 Candidatus Hydrogenedentota bacterium | reverse complement strand
CACGCAATCGCCCCCGCTTTACACGACTCTACCTGGCGTCCTGCATGACGCCACGCGCTAACCTCAGCGATCTGAAGCCCGAAAAACGCCATCGCAAGAAAACTCGTCCCGCTGATAGTCGAGCGACGCCACTTCGGGTGATCCATCATGCGCGCAAACACTGAGACCAGCGCGAGGGTCAACAGCGCCGAAGGAACGAGAAGAGCGCCTCCTCCCACAAGATGGACCGGGTCCACGATGGCATCGGCTTGGAACAACCGTGTGCAGGCCGCGCCCCCCAGTCCGAACAGAAAAATGGGGTATCGGGATTTGCGCCACACAAGACAGAGAACGGCCACAACCGCAGCCGCGGCCAACCATCCCAGCCAAGGCTGCGTGTGAAAGAGATACGCCGTCTCGGGCAGGAAGCCTATGTTATAGAAAACGAAGTAGAGCGGCGCGAACATTCCAGCGACGTCCAATCCCGAAACGGCTAGATGTTCTCGCTGAACGAACAACGCCGCCGCCGTCAGGGCGATGAGTCCCGCCGCCCGAACCACGAAGCCCTTAGACTTGACGCCGAAACGGATACCGTCGAAAAGGAGAGCCGCAGCCGGCAGTCCGATATTCGACGGAAAGAGAAGCGTCCCCACACCCAAGATCGCAAGAGTCGCTTTAAATTCCGCAGAAGACGGATTGCGAAGATGTTCGGCGTAGCAGGCGAGCGAGACGAGCGCAACGAGGGCGGGCAAGAGGTCAAAGACACTACTGAGATGCAAGACCCCGTCAGAATGAATCGGGTTCGCCATGAACAACGTAGCCGTCAGCGTCGCCAGCCAGATAGGTCTGCCGGAAAACACCGATCGCGCCAACCAATACAAAGCCAGCATGCAACCATAGAGAAGCAGCAGATTCACGGCGTGATATCCGAAGACATTATCGCGAAACAGCACGACTTCGATCTCCCAGTAGTGACGGCTGAGGAACGCAAGACCCTCACCACCCCCAGCCAGCATCTCGAAATCTCGACCCAAAGGCCGAAGGCCCAGCGACCAGACGTACACGATATTCAGGTAAATCAGAAGCGCCACCCCATCAAACACGCTCCGCCGGGACCGTTGGAACCGGAAGAGCGCTAAATCGCGTCGAGGCTTGGAGATGTGGTCATTCTCATGCATGGGCGCAAAGTGTAGCCCCCCTCCTCGCCGCGTTCAACCGATTCGTCACAGCGAGTGCCGATTTTCCCTCCCCGCGTGACAGGATATCTAAAGCCATTCGACAAGTGACCCCAAATTGGTCCATTATCACAGGGAGGGGGAAAAGTCGTTTTTGTCCCATCCTATGTCTATTCATCTGCAAGAAGCCCTCCAATTCAAACGTGAAAGGCCTATCCAGTGCGCAGTTTACAATGTGGTTTATTCGTGGCACTAGCCATCCTGATGTCGGCGATCGCTCCCATAGCGTCGGCTCAATTCGACTTCAACGAGGGCGATCACGTCGCCTTCATCGGCAATGCTCTCGCCGACCGTATGCAGCATGACGGATGGCTGGAGACCTACCTGCAAAAGGCAAACCCGGACAAGCGCCTCGTGATTCGCAACATGGGCTTCACGGGCGACCGGGTCGCGGTCCGGCCCCGCAACAAAAATTTCAAAAGCGTAGACGACACTCTGACGCTGGTGGAAGCCGACGTGATCTTCGTCTTCTTCGGCTACAACGAATCCTTTGCCCACAACCCGGACGGCTTCAAAAAAGAGCTAACGGCCTTTCTGGAGCAAACAAAGGGGAAACAGTACAACGGCGAATCCCCTCCGCGCATCGTGCTCTTTTCTCCCATCGCCCACGAAGATCTCGGTAGGCCCGATTTGCCGGACGGCGAAAAGAACAACGAGTGGCTGTCCATCTACACCGACGCCATGGCCAGCGTTGCCCGGAGGCAGCGGGTGCCCTTCGTCGATTTGTTCTTCGCCGCCGAAGACCTCTACGCGCAACATGAAGCCCCGCTTACGATTAACGGCATTCACCTGAATGAGGCGGGCAACAGAGCCCTCGCGCAATTCATCGTGAAGGACTTGCATGGCGAGGTCGACTTAGGTTCGACCGACGCGATCCACGCCGCAGTGATAGACAAGAATTGGCATTGGTTCAACCGCTACCGGGCCACCGATGGAAATGATATATGGGGCTCGCGCGGCGGGCTGAGTTTCGTGAACAAGCAATCGAACCGGGTCGTGCTCGATCACGAGTTGCTGATGCTTGACGCGATGACCGCCAACCGCGACCCCGTTATCTGGGAAGCCATCAAGGGACGAGTCGTCTTGCCAGACGATGGCAATGTACCCTCCCCGGTCATGGTTATCACCAACATCGAGCCCAAGCCCGAAAATCGCGCTGAGGACGGTGGACATAAATTCCTCACCGCCGAAGAAGGCATCGGAAAACTTACCCTCGAAGAAGGCATGGTGGCCAATGTATTCGCCTCCGAAGAGATGTTCCCCGAGTTGATCAATCCCGTGCAAATGGACGTCGATACGCAGGGCCGCCTGTGGGTCGCCGCATGGGCAACGTACCCAAAATGGCAGCCGGATCACGAGATGCTTGACCGCCTGCTCATTCTGCCCGATGAAGACCGCGACGGTGTGGCGGACAAGGCGATCACCTTCGCCTTTATTCACAACCCGACAGGCTTCACGTTCTGGAACGGCGGCGTGGTTGTGGCTTCCGCGCCAAACATCTGGTTTCTCAAAGACACCGACGGCGATGACGTCGCCGACTTCAAAGAAATCCTCATGAGCGGTATCGATTCCGCAGATACCCATCACTCCGCCAACGGCTTCGACTACGGCCCGGACGGTTACATTTACTATCAGCGCGGCATCTTCAACGTCAGCAACGTAGAGACGCCATGGCAAGCGCCGCAGTTGTCGGGCACCTCCGGAATGTACCGCTTCAGCCCTCGAACACACCGCTTCAGCTTTCATGCGGTCAACCCGCCCAACGCGCATGGAGGCGATTTCGACTATTGGGGCTACCACTACGCCACCAGCGCCACCGGCGGCCAAGCCTACCAAATTCGCGAGGATGGCGACAAAAAATTTAAGATGCACACGCTCCTCGATAAGACCGTGCGACCTGTGCCGACCAGCGGAATCATTTCGAGCCAGCACTTCCCGGAAGAGAACAACCAGAATTTCATCATCCTAAACAGCATCGGTTTCCTCGGAATCAAGCAGTACACCCTCGACCGAAGCGACGGCACGGTGTGGGGCACGGAAACCGACGATCTGCTGATTTCCAGTGATACCAACTTCCGTCCCACCGACTTCAAGTTTACCGACGATGGTGCCCTGTACGTCTCCGACTGGGCAAACCCCATCATCGGGCACATGCAACACAACATTCGCGACCCCAACCGCGACCACAATCACGGCCGCGTCTACCGCATCACGGTTCCGGGCCGTCCGCTTCAAGAGTCCGTGTCGGTTGACGGACAGCCGATCACCGCGCTCCTCGATGTGTTGAAGCATCCTACGGACGGCGTTCGCCTGCGTGCGCGCATCGAACTCAGTGAACGGGATAGCGGCGAGGTGATCGCGGCGGCCCAGGCCTGGGCTGCGCAGTTCGACCCGAACAAGAAGGAAGACGCGCATCATCTGCTCGAAGCGCTGTGGCTGCATCAACAGCACGATGTATTCAACGAAACATTGCTGAACACCTTGCTTCAATCCCCCGAGCCCCATGCTCGCCGGGCCGCCGAGCGCGTCCGGCATATGTGGAGTATCGAAGGCAAGCTGGATGCGAAGCCGGCCACGGCGGCCGCACCAGAACCGACGACCGCTCAGTCGGCGGCGGCAGTGCTTCAGGCGGCGAGCGACTATCTGAAGCAGGAGAAATCGCCGGATTCCAAACTGGTCGGCGATACCTTTGAAGTGTACATTCAGACCATTAAAGAGCAGATGCGCTACGACCGTACCGAGTTTGTCGTAACGCCCGGCCTGAACATCAAGCTCCATTTCAGCAACCCGGACGCGATGGATCACAATTTGATTATGGTTCAGCCCAGTGCCGCGCCGAAAGTGGCCTTTGCCGCGATGAAACTGGAGGCCGACGGCACTGGAGTGGATGCACAGTGGATTCCCCAGAGCGATGCCATCATCTTCGCGTCGAACCTCTTGGCTCAGGATGAAAAGCAGACCATCGAATTCACCGCGCCAATAGCGCCTGGCCGCTACGAATACATCTGCACCTTTCCCGGCCACTGGCAATTGATGCGCGGCGTGATGCTCGTGACCGACACGTTTGAGCCGGCCATGCTGGCAGCCAATCAGCCTGCGGTCGCCGATCCCAACACCAGCGCTCGCAAGGTCGTCGCGCATTGGGAGTACAAAAACCTGAGAAATGAAGTCAATTTTGCGCAGTCTGGACGCTCCTACGAGAAAGGGAAGGAACTGTTCACCGTCGCGACGTGCAGCAAATGTCACGCATTTAGCGATCAGGAGAAGACGTTGGGTCCCGACCTAAGAAATCTCAGCCGGAAGTATTCGCCCTATGCCGTGCTCAACCACATCCTCGATCCATCCTTGGAAGTGGCCGACGAATACAAGACCTACGTGGTCGAAGCCAACGGCAAGACCTACTACGGAACCATCACCGCGCAAGACGACACCTCGTTGACGATCCTCGACAACCCACTGACTCCAGAGAACGCGCAAACGATTCAGAAAGCGAATGTCAAGGCCATGGACGCCATCGATATCTCCCCAATGCCATCGGACCTGCTGATCACCCTGAACAAAGAAGAAATCTGGGATCTCCTCGCCTACGTCGTCTCCGGCGACAACCCAAATCACTTCGCGTTCAGTTATCCAGTAAATTAGCGGCAATCCCCACGCGACATAAAAGCGGTTTCCCCCAAACCCCCTTCCCAAAAACTTTTGGAGCACGCTACGCGTGCGGCGCTTCATCCGGTATGAGGGTTTCTTAGGCTACTTCGGGCGGAGTTGGGAGCACGCAGTATCGAGTTCGTCAAGTTTGTTGGCGACGACATCCCAGACGACGTGCATACTAACTCCAAAATACTCGTGTATCAGGAGATTGCGCAACGCTGTGATTTTCCGCCATTGGATTCCCGGTACTCGTTCTTTCACTGCCCCCGGGAGACTACCGGCCGCCTCGCCGATGATTTCAAGATTTCGAATCACCGCGTCCTGTGTTTTTCCGTCCGCCATGAAGGCATCAAAATCCAGGCCTGCCACATAAGCCTTTATCTTGCCTGTAGCCTTCTGGATGTCGTCAAGCTGCTGAAGCCAATCCCTAGGCATAAAGCGTTTCGCGCTCAATGGCCGGGCGAAGCCGCTCTTTCAGCGTCTCCGCCATAACCAAATCTACGGAGATCCCAAATCGGTCCTCAAGTTCGAACTTCAGGTCCATGTAATGGTCGAAGGTGGGTTCCTCAAAGTCGACTAAAACATCCAAGTCACCGGGCTTCGACACCTGGCCCCGCGCCACGGAACCGAATATACCGATTCGGCGCACGCCATATTCGCGGGCATGGCGCCTAATGGCCTCGTGCAGGTAAGCCAACGCTTCTTCTTTAGTCACGCTCACGGTTTCGCCACTCCTCTTGTTTCATTCGCTCCTACGGTATCGACCAGGGAAAACGGCGAAATCGCATAAGAGACATTCCTCTATTCTACGCGGAAAGGATTCCCAGCGCACCTCCTGCCGAGAATTCGTAAGATCAGTACTCTATTCCTGGGTTTCCCCTGCATCGCTAAGAGCTTGGGGGCAACCGTTTTTGGAAAAAACGTTTTCCCCCTTGTAAAGCCCCCATCCCAAAAACTTTTGGAGCACGCTACGCGTGCGGCGCTTCATCCAGAATCAGGATTCTTTAGGTCCCTGATTCTGAGGATCGTTCGAAAGTTTTGGGTAATTATTTCCACTACGTTGTTAGATCCTCCGACTTGCCATTGCGAATCAGAACCTGCTACGCGGAAAATTGGTGGAGGAACAGCCCGGGAGGGCGAGCGTACTCGCGAGCTGCGGTATGCCAGATAGCCTGCAGCACGCGAGTACGCTCGCCCTCCCGAGAGGTTGCTCGGATAAGAGAGGCGTCCTTAGCGGCTCGCCCCCGTACCGTGGGCAAATTGTGGAAGAAACTCAGATTAATCGGAAGCACCTGAATGAGGGACCGCCGCCCTCATTTATACACTTGTACGAAATGCAGCCATGAGATCACGAGTGGTTCCTAGGAGTCGGAACCTGCTTCGCGGGGATTTGGGATAGAAGATCACCCTCACCTTAATCCTCTCCATGAGGGAGAGGAAATAGCGTTTTGGATTTAGGAAGGCGTTCTAGTGGACCCAAAAAAATCACGCGCCCGAAGCGTGAGCCCCGGGCGCGTGGTCGCTGTAATTCGATTGTTTGGAACTAATGCTCTCTTACGTGTCTTTTTCCGGAATGGGCCGACGCATCTTCATCCACGTTGGTGTAGGTGAGCCAGCCGAAGAGCATTTCTTCGTGGGTGGCTTCGCCCCAGATGATATCGGTGTTGGGATCGGGGTTGAATGGGTTGTCCGTCGAGTTATCCCACCAACCGGTCAGGTGAATCTGGGTGCCGGCAAGAACATGCTTCGGCTCGTTAAACTTGTACACCGTCTGCCAATTGAAGTCATACTTCGGCACATTCAGCAGGGTCTCTTCGGTGCCGTCGGGGTATTCCAGCGTGTAGAGCACTTTCTTCCCGCGATAGTGCATGTGGGGCATCATGTGCGATAGCAGCGCGTCTTTCTTGAAGGTGAACGAAGCGCCTGCACTATAGTTCGGATCGTTTGCGGGAATCTTAAAATCCCTCGGCCCCAGCGGAATCGTCGTCAGCACATATTTCGGAACGTAGCCTTCCGGATAAAATTTGATGCCCACCGAAGATCGGTCCCACATACCGGTACCGGCACCAGGTTCCTTGTGGTAATGCATATTCCAGACGACCTCGCTGCCTGCGCGTAATTTCCGGGCATAGCCATCGCGATACACCCTGGGGGCGTTGCCTGGCGCGATCCCACCCAGTGGGTTCACGATAATGTGATGAACTGCTTCGCTGTCTGGACGGAATTCAGTAGCTTTGATCCAGCGGTCTTTCGGAAGCTGCTCTTCGCTCAGCGTCA
>JAPYPO010000209.1:2607-7153 GCA_029937645.1 Candidatus Hydrogenedentota bacterium | reverse complement strand
AATCGATGCCGGCGGATCTCAAGATGACTCTTCCAAATGGGAAATCCGGGATTAGTTCAATTGATATTCGGGTAAACTCATGATCAGGTGTGCGAGCCGCCGCAAAACCCTTTCCGCATTTGGGGCCTCATAGTCCAGCCGACTCGACCCCACGGCGTCGTACATCCAGGCAACCATTTCGACCCAGGATTCGTCTCCGAGCGGAATTGAGAGGAGGCGCCCGGCGAAATGATCCACCGCTTCCTCAACGGTGCTCACGCCGGCCTCACGGGCCATGTCCACGGGCTGGATATCGGCGGCAATCTTCTGCATGGGTTTGACCCGCGCTTTGGCCTTCATCGTGGCTAGGCCGAAGCCCATTTCGAGGGCAAACGTTTCGGCGGGATTTACGAAGCGATTCTTCCTATCGCTCATGTCTATTCCACCAGCCATCGGTTCCGGCGATTGCCCGTTGTTATCGAAGTCGATCATGATCTGCGCCTCCTTCACGTCAATCCCTCCGTCTCCATTCTGGTCGATGAAGGCGAATCCTGTCTTTAGATCGTCCGGCGCTTCGTCCATGGTGATTCTGCCGTCGCGGTTGGTGTCCATGAAAGACATTAACTGTTCAGCGGTGGGATCGGCGGCGGTGGCTGTCGCTGGTGACTGCCCGCCATCATCGAAGTCGACTATGACCTGAGCCTCCTTCACGTCAATCCCTCCATCCCCATTCTGGTCGACGAAAGCAAATCCAGCTTTCCAATCATCCGGTGCTTCGTCCAGGGTGATTTTGCCGTCGCCGTTCGTGTCCAGAAAAGACATAATCTGCTCAGCGGTGGGATCGGCGGTGGATTGCTGGGGCTGTGTTGATTGTTCATTTTCGTTGTTGACGTAATCGGCCATGACCTGCGCCTCTTTCAAGTCAATTCCTCCGTCACCGTTTGCATCGATGAAATAAAATCCATCCTTCATATCCTCCGGCGCTTCCTCCATCGTTATCTTGCCGTCGCTATTGGTGTCCATGAGGGCCATGAGCTGTTCAGCGGTGGCGGCGCTGGTGGCTTGCTGGGGCGATGGCGTTTGCTCCTCGCGCGGCGCGTCGGCCATACCCCCCGCCTCCGCGGCGTCAATCTCACCATCCCCATTCTTGTCCAAGTCTCCAAACGAAATCATTAACCGGTTCACTTCGTCTTTAGCGATCTTGCCATCGCCGTTCGTGTCCATAAATGACATTAGCTGCGCAGCGGTGTAATCGGGGACGGTCGCTGCTGCGGGCAATGGCGATTGCCCGCCATTATTGAAGTCGGCCATAATCTGCGCCTCCTTCACGTCAATCCCTCCATCGCCATTCTGGTCGATGAAAGCAAATGCAGTCTTCAACTCTTCCGGTGCTTCGTCTAGGGTGATTTTGCCGTCGCCGTTGGTGTCCATAAATGACATTAGCTGCGCAGCGGCGGGATCCGCGGAGGTGGTTGTCTCGGGGGATTGGGAGAGGGAGGTGGCGCCCAGCGAGCCGCCCCTATTGATTCGCGCCTGGCGAGTCGTCTCTATGATTTCATTCATCCGTCGGTCGAAATCTTCGTCGCTTTCCCCGGCAACATAGCCCGCGTTCTCTAATCCCTGTGTGTAGCCCATGTTCATCATCATGTAGGTGCCCTCGTCAAAGCCTGATCCGGGAACTTCCTCGGGAAATAATAGGTTGCGTGCGAAGTTTCCGCGGTCTAACAACGTTGCGGGATTGATCCAACTCGGTCCGCCCTCCCAACCCGCGACATTGGGCGGAAAGAACAACTCTTGGCCCAACGCGGCAGTCGTAACACCGAAGTTTGGTATCCCAGGGCTCGTATCAAGGCCGAGCTTTCGGTAGGTCGAAACGACTTGCTCGACCGGGCTCTTGATTTGCTTTGCGACGCAGGCCGGACTATAGAAATCCTTCGAGAGGAACATCGTCTTGAGGAGCGGCCTGATCTCGTAATCGCCGGCACGGAACCGGCGCGCCAATTCGAGATTTATTTCCTCTGGCACTTCGTAATTGCAGAAAAAGCGGTAGAGCTTCCAAGTGATAAACCGTGCCGTTGCGTCTTGCTTCAGAATGATATCGATGGCGTCATAGCCATTAAAATTCCCACTCTCCCCAAGAAAGGTCTTCTCGCCTTCATCGTGAATACTGGGGTCATCAACGAACTTCGCGGCCTCGACGAGGCCCCTCCGCCGGGCCGTCTCGTTGCGGCCCCTGAGACCCTCCTCGTCCAACGTCCATCCGGTCAAGGCGCGCGCCAGCTCTCGAATGTCGCCTTCGGTGTAGTTCCCGACCCCCATCGTGAACAGTTCCATAACTTCACGGGCGAAATTCTCGTTGGGATGCCTCTTGGTATTGGTGCGATTGTCGAGCCAGATCAACATCTGAGGATCCTGACTCACCGCGATAAGTAAATCCTTGAAACTCCCCAAGCCTTTGTCGCGCAGTGTTTCGTAGTGGAGCTTCATCAGATCGTAACGAAGGGCCTTGGCATTGGACGTCGCGAAATGCCCGTGCCAAAAGTGGGCCAGCTTCTCTTCCAGAGGCCGGTTGGTGCGCACCATTCGCTCGCCCCACCACTCCGCAAGCCGCTTCGTTTCGTAACCGTCGGCGATATAGACGTAAAACGCCTCCGTAACTGCGGCCTGCATGTGCAACGGCCCGGAGTCAGGGGGCAACAACTTGACTCCGTACATGTCGCCATACTTGTACATGCTATTAAAGGCAGTTCCTAAATAGTTTTCGGTGGCCGGATAGCCGTTGTAGAAGATGTCCGACTCGTCGAATTCGGCAAGAAAGCTGTTGTCCAGTTTTTCGTAATCGACGAGATAGTCGACGGCCTGTTGAGGCGTCATGTCGGCCAGTCGTTGGATTTCTCTCGGCGTGCCGCCGAATCCGGCGCGTTCGAGGAGATGGCGCGCGCGCTCATAGCTCCAATCGGATTCGGAAATAGGCGACAAGTCGCCAACCCATTCAACCGGCACCGTGGGCAGCGCTGCTGCACGATTGCGCAGCGCCTGGGCGGCATAGAGCTCCGCTGCCTGACTGCGCGGGGCGGCAGGGGCTGATTGCGATTGCTCGTTACCGGCGAGGTCGGCCAAAACCTGCGCCTCCGTAACGTCAATCCCTCCATCGCCATTCTTATCAAAAAAATCAAATCCAGCTTTCAAATCCTCCGGGGCTTCGTCTAGAGTGATTAGGCCGTCGCCGTTGGTGTCAATAAGAGACATAAGTTGCTCAGCGGTGGGAGTGGCGGCCATCTCGGGGGATTGCGATTGCTCGTTATCGTCGAAGTCGACCATGATCTGCGCCTCCTTCACGTCAATCCCTCCATCCCCATTCTGGTCGATGAGAGCAAATCCAGCCTTCAACTCCTCCGGTGCTTCGCCCATGGAGATTTTGCCATCTCCGTTCGTGTCCAGAAGAGACATTAGCTGCTCAGCGGTGAAATCGGCTGCGGGGGCTACGCTGGACATGCCAAATATGACGATGGCAACAAGGGTCAATTTGCTGAGAGTGTTCATCACATTACCTTTCATTTCCGGTCCTGTACTAAGGTTCATCCGAGGCTATGGTTCATTTTGGAAACACACGTTGACGAGTTCAAGACATCTTCCTGGCCCCACTTCGGTCGAGTACCGGGCTCGCTTCTCTTCCCTAACCCGCTTTTTCTGAGCTGCGCTCGAGAAACCGGCCTGGGATATTTACCCTTGATAATGCATTTTATTGGAGGTAAATGCATCAGTTACCCTCAGATTTTAGTATTAATGGCGCCCGTTTCCTTCTTTCCGAAGCCTAATCACACGCACTATACGCCTGTTCCAACTACCCTTATCTACGCCGATTCGCTACCAAAGGTTACATCTTTGTTTACCCGACATTTCCCATATAGCCCCACCGGTGACCGCCGCCGAGGGGGGGGTAACCGGTATGATCGAAGCAATGAGCACCGTCAAACCGTCATTCGTGCTTCTTGGCGGTCCATGAAGCATCCTAGGACGTAGATTAAGGGAGCCTGATGAAGACCTATGCAGGAAGGTACGACCAGGAGAATGTGCGAAGGAACTATGCGATACATGGGCACCTCCCGTGGGACTCGCGACACTAGACGGCACTTCACCGCGACGGAGAACTGTCATGCGGCACTGCACCGGGCGACCGGCGTAACCCGCGGATATCGGAGTGACACGTCGTCGAAGCAACCGTCCTCGTCCGTCTTCTCCAGACTCTCGGATCCACCGCCATAAAACAACCGCGCTTTAGAAGGAAGAAGATGAAAAATGCCAACTTGAAAAGGTCGCTCCATATCAGACCCGTTCTGTCACCCTGACAAAAGTGGTGGTTTTTTCGTGGCGGAAGGTTTGCGGAGCCCTTTCCGCAACAGGAACTAGCTACGCGATCTAACCCACTTCGCCGGGCGTATCTGGCCGCGACGCCCACCCGTGATCCAAGGGGCCGAGCCCCTCCCCAATGTCGAGGGCGTTCTGCAACGCGCCGTGCATGAAATCTTTTGCGGCGAAAATTGCTTCGGGAACGGTGGCCCCTCGC
>JAPYPO010000209.1:0-2597 GCA_029937645.1 Candidatus Hydrogenedentota bacterium | reverse complement strand
GAAAATGTGCAGCCGGTGCCGTGGGTATTCGCCGTATCGATACGGGGCCCTGGAAAGGGAGTCCAACTCTTTCCGTCATACAAGTAATCGATGGAGTCGCTGGATTCCGCGTGGCCTCCCGTGATGAGAACGCACTCAGGGCCCCGTTGATGAATGGCCTGAGCAGCGGCCTTTATATCGTCGATTGCGTGAATGGTTACGCCTGACATAGCCTCGGCTTCGGGCAGATTCGGCGTTACGATTCGCGCGAGCGGAAGCAACTCTTTAAGAAGCACGTCCACGCCCTCCACATCCAACAACCGCTCGCCCGAGCTGGATTCCATGACCGGATCAACCACAAGGTTGACTGCGGAGTGGCGCGTAAGGGCCGCGGCCACCGTGCGCACGATTTCCGCGTTGCAGAGCATCCCAGCCTTGACGGAGTCCGCGCCTATGTCTTCGAGAACCGCGTCGATCTGATCGGCGACGGTTTCCGGGGGAAGGAAGAGGACGCTGCGGACCCCCTGGGAATTTTGAGCGGTGACCGCCGTGATCGCGGTGGTGCCGTAAACCCTCATCGCGGCAAAGGTCTTGAGGTCTGCCTGGATCCCCGCGCCACCGCCACTATCGCTTCCGGCTATGGTAAGGACTTTTGGTATTGAAGAAGTCACAATGAATCCTTAATCGGTTGAGAGTCGGTCCAGCGAGGATAGCGTACTTCGCGTCTGGATTCACGTAGGCGCCGGATTGGCGAATAGTCAGAAATACAATAACTCAGAAAAAAACGGAAAGGGTTGACGCCTGAACGGGGAGTGTTCGGCACGGCGGAGGGTCACAAGGCTAAAGATTATGTGGGCGAAAGATCATGTGGGGAAGTTTTACTCCGCATATGGTAATCTACCCCTCTTGACTGAGCTCGGATACTTATTCCGAGGCTATGAATCACGATTCCGGAAGGATCCGCATGAAATCAGGTGCCTTTTCGCTCTTACTCATCATGGGCCTTAGTGTGCTCGTGTCCGCTTGCATCCCGTCGGAGAAGCCGCCTCCTCCCGAAGAAGGGAGCGATGTTGCGCCCGTCGCCCCAGCGCCGAGCGAGGCAAAAAGCGCTCCCACCCCCGAAAGACTGGTCGAAGAATGGACGAAACTGACGAGGAATGCGACGGATCTCGTGACGACCAGCCAGCACGAGCAACTGGTTCGAGGGCTGGCCAAAGCGTCGAGTACGGCACTGATGCCGCTGTTGGATATGGTCGCGGATGACGAGCTCAATCCGTTTGCGCGCGTGGTAGCGGTTCAAGCCATCGAGGGCTATATGACGATCGCATACCTGGAGCGGCTTACGGGCCTGATTCACGACTCGACCGATGTCACCACCCGCTCGTCGGCCGTCACGCTTCTGACAAAAATAGACGATCCGAGAGTGGAAGAGGAACTTCGGGGCTTGTTGGAAGATAAAGAGAGGCGTGTATCGTTTTCAGCGCACCGTGGCTTGGCGTTGATGGGCGATGCGGACACGCGTGCGCTGATGATTACGTGGTACGAAGATGAGGAAACCGCGCGCAATGAGAAGGCAGCAATATTGGCGATTATCGGTGACGATCCGTCGGCAGCCGAATTGAAATTTTTGATAAAAGTAGCGTCAGATGCGGATACGCCAACCTACTCGCAGACTCTGGCCTCGGAGTCGCTGGCGCGCCATGGAGACGAATCTGTGATTGCGGACTTGAAGCAAACCCAGGCGGTGACGACGACTCTGCGGGAGATGATCCTGCTGCAACAATTGATTCAGTCTATCGAAGCACGGCTGGGCCAGAGTGTGCCCGAGACGACGACCAAACGGGAAGTATCTGACCAGTAATTACTGAACGATACAAGGCGACACTGGGTCGCGTAGCATCACTGGGTCGCAAAGCAAAAGGAATTAACGCGTTGCTGTTTGGAAAGCGAAAGAAGCCAGGGGCTGTTCAATCCCAGTTGGCAGAGAGAAAAACATCAAGGGGAATCCGGAACCCCAAAGTTGTTCGCATCGAGTTCGAGATGATGCTGAAAGGAAGTGTATACCGGCGCCGAGGCGGGAATGTACGCCAATTTGGCGTGACCGTGCACGGCGCAACGCGCTTGGTTACCAGCGGCGATATCGTAGACCAATCGACCTACGAAGCCCTGTTGGCCGCCGGCGCAATCCGCCCCGCCGCGCCGCCCCAAAAATCGGGCCCGCCGCGTCAGGAGAAAAGCGCGCCGCCGAAGGCTCCGGAGAGGCCGCCTGTTCAGGCGAAGCCAGAGGAGCCGCCTCGTCAGCCCTCGTCCCACGAACCAAAACCAGGGAAACTCCGGTCGCCCCAAAAGACCCCCGACGCGGCACAATCCATAGCTGTTCCCGAATCGAAACCGGAGCCGAAGAAGACACCGGAAGACGCGACACCGCCTCCCGAGACGGAAGCGGCGGTCGAAAAGGATTCACCCGACAGCGTGGCGTCAGCGAAGGCCAAGCCATCCAAAGAAGGGCCGGGACCGCGTGGCCGTTTGGGCAAGAGCCGACGCCGCAGAGGTTCCCGTTAGCCCGGGTGGCACCTCCAAACAAGTTGGTTCTTCACGCATTTCCGGGATAGGTAACA
>JAPYPO010000208.1 GCA_029937645.1 Candidatus Hydrogenedentota bacterium | reverse complement strand
CCCAGTAAGCCGAAGCCATCATCGTCCTCGTCATCGTCGTCGTCGTCGTCAGCAACAGCAACAGGCGCAGCAGCAACAACGGGCGCAACAGGAGCAGGCGGCGCCTTCTTAGCCTCCCTCTTGAGGAGCTTCGCCGCAACCCGCGCAGCTTCGTCGCGCAGCAGTTGCGCGAGTGGTGCGGCCATTGGTCCGACGCCATGCGCGATCACGGTGCCGATAGCGACGATACGGTAGACCTGGTCATGGATCGGCTCTTGGTGCTGCGCTACCTCTTCGACCACGACATCATGAAGCGATCCGATTGGCGTCTGAGCAGCCGCTTCGCTCAGATCGTTCAGGAGGCCTACGGGCCCCAGCCGTCGGGAATCGGAAAATCGCTCACGACGCTCTTTCACGATATTTGGTTTGACTGGAAAGCCGATCTCTTTCAACCCGATCCCCGGGTGGACCTCGTGCTGGAGAATGACGAAGTTACCGTGCCCATGCTCCGGGAATTCACGCTGCTGTCCAAAACGAAATTCACCATCGCCTCGATTCTGGAGAGCTTCAATTACGGTGAAGCGGCGGAGAAAGCCCGAGTCCGGCTTGTGCCCGAGCCCGAAGAGGAACGGGATCTCTATCTCGCCAAGCAGACGCTCGAAACCGTCGACCGCGCGAGCGTCAATGTCGATGTGCTCGAAGAGGGATACCGCGCCATATTCTTTTGGTTTGACAAGATGGTCGTCCTCTACGAACGCTTGGGGATCCAGTTCGACACCGAAACCTATAACCCCGCCGCGGTGCCCGGCGATCTCGACCTCTTCACTTGGTCCGAACTTGATGCCAACCGGCCGAGCGCCCTTTCGGACAAATTCCAACACGTCGTCGAGAGCGGCCTCACTGTTTATTATGGATCACCCCGGCAGCGGCGCACGGCCCGCCTTATGCTGTACCTCCACCTCATCAGCGCCTACGACGAAAGTAAACTGCGATTTAGTCAATTCCCGAGCATCGAAACCGCGCTCGTTGAACGCCCCGCCCAGCTCGACAATGAACAGCCCTGGTTTCAGAAGAGTGCCTCTGAATCCGGGTCCGGTGGCTTGGACGCAGGATAACCTCGGTGCAGCGGGACGCGCTTGACCTATTGCCATCCCTCCCTCATCCGGCGTCGCCGGAACCGAATAGCATATAACCCACAACCGGTATCCTACGGGCCGGGTAGCATCTTCAAACTTGTTGGTTTATCACGGGATTCGGGGGAACGCTGTGAACGAGGGGCTATAGCCCCTTGTCTTCTCCGGGGGTGATCCTTGTACGTTTACATCTCCGATTAAGTTTGCAGGTGCCACGTACATTATGTTTTCCTTCGAGGAGCCGCCGGTTTAATCGAGAGGTGAGATCCACTTTTTCAGGGGGCAGCGGGGATGGAGCCCTGACGGCGGGCGTGTATATAGTTTTCAGATATCAATAACCATCCGTGTAATTTTCATGGAATCAAAGGGTTTCCCATGATCCAAATAGCCATCCTCGCTGTTACGCTTCCGGCCTTGGTCGCGGGGGTGTGGTGGGTCATTTCGTGGCAACTGTGGCGGCGCGCCAATACGGTACCCGTCTCCGGGCAATGGGGTGGTGCGCTTGCGCTTGCGATGGGCTATGCCGTCGGCCACCGCGTACTCGATGGCTTCCCGCCTTATCCGCCGGTATCCTCGCGGCAGACGTTGTTTTACTTGGCTTTGGGCCTTGGCGTGTTCGCCCTTTTTGAACCGTTCTGGAGTCGGGCCGGCCTTAGCCGCTACTCCACGCGGGTTATCGTGTGCGCCCTTGCCGTGCTGGGGACCCTTCGCGCGTTGTTCCACAATACCTGGACGGCTGCCGAGGGCTGGCTCTGGATCACCGCCCTCGTTGCCGCAGCGGTTATCCTCTGGACAGCCACGGAGGCCTTGGCCGCCCGAAGGCCCGGCGCCTCTGTTTCCTTGTGCCTCTGGTTCGCAACCGTGTGCGCGAGCATCTCCATGGCCCTTACCAGTAGCGCACTGCTGGGCCAATTGACCGGGGCCCTGGCGGCGACGTTGGGCGCGGCCGTAGTCCTTTCGCTCTGGGCGCCGCGTGTGTCCCTTGCCCAGGGCGGCATCACGCTTTGGGTCTTCCTATACTCAAGCCTACTCTACCAGGCTCACTTCTATTCGGACCTCCCCCTGCGTGCCGCCATACTTCTCTACGCCGCGCCGGTCGCGCCGTGGGTTCTTGAGGGGATCGATACCGAGCGGTGGAGGCCTTGGAAAGCGGTTGCGGCTCGTGTCGCTTGCGTTGCGGTCCCAGCGTCCACCGCCCTTATCCAAGTGGTTTTCGCCTTCGTCCAGGCCGGGGCCGAGGAAGATTATTGGTAGTAGTGGTGTTATTCAACATTCAGAATACTTATACAAATCGTTCATGCAGACTCTCACTGCGCATGAGGTTGCGCCGCAAGAAAAGGGACAGACACGTCTCCGCTCGTACCTCGCTTCGCTTGCATCTACTTTTGAAAAAGCCCAAAAGTCCCTTTTTTGCTTAGTTTCTTGAGTGAAGTTCACGAGACATAGTCTCCCATCAGCGTAAATCAACCCACTAGATCGGATATTTCCTGGTCCGGTATAGCTGGAACCGGTGGGGTGGCCAGCGTGTCGGAGGGCCTCGTAGGCCCACATACAAACATCTTTCGAGCGCAGAGTCCCGAAAGTGAAGAATAATTTCAACGCTTTTGACGGATGGCATCTCCGGTATCCACCGTCGCAATTGAACACCGGTGTGTCATCCCGGTTAGAAAGGCGCTCCCGATATGAGAATTTTATTTGTAGGCGATATTTTTGGGCGGCCTGGCCGGAAGGCGCTGTGTCATTGGATCCCGAGAATTCGCGAAGAATTTTCTATTGACATCACGCTGGTTAATGGCGAGAATGCCGCCGGTGGATTGGGAATTACCCCCGAAATCACCAAAGAAATCTTGGGAATGGGCGTCCAGGGCATGACTCTGGGCAATCACACTTGGCGGAAAAAGTCGCTGGCAAAAGCCATTGACGGTTTTTCGAATGTCATTCGGCCGGTCAATTACCCGGAGGCGGTTCCGGGTAGGGGATCGATGATTCTCGAACTGGCTGATGGGCGTAAGTTGGGTGTGGTTAACGTGATAGGCCGTGTCTATATGGAAGCCTTTGGCTGTCCATTTGAGGCCGCTATGCGTGAGGTCGAAGAGCTGCGAAAGGAAACGCCGACGATTCTGGTCGATATGCATGCGGAGGCCACTTCGGAGAAGGTGGCGCTCGGCTGGTATCTCGATGGCCTGTGCAGCGCGGTTGTGGGCACCCATACTCATGTGCAGACGGCGGACGAGCGGGTGTTGCCCGGGGGCACAGCGTATATTTCCGATGTGGGAATGACGGGCCCGCACGATTCGGTTATCGGTGTAAAGAAGGAATTGATCATCCGTAAATTCTTGACGGGTATGCCTTCTGAATTCACGGTGGCGGGCGGGATATCGAGTGTGAATGCGGTCGTCGTCGAAACGGACGACGCTACGGGCAAGGCGGTTTCCATTGAGCGAGTCGTCCGGCGCGGACCTTGAGACTGGGTGTCACCTATCCAAGGGAAAAGTAATTTTCTTGAGCAGTAGCGGAGGCATTTAGTCAGCCAGTATGTTTTTCAAACAAATCGAAATGCTAGGCTTCAAATCGTTCGCGGACCGGACGGTGGTCAATCTTGAGTCGGGCATGACCTCGATTGTGGGTCCCAACGGCTGTGGGAAGAGTAATATCCTGGACGCCATGCGCTGGGCCCTCGGGGAGCAACGCCCGAAGGAGCTGCGCGGCGCTCACATGCAGGATGTTATTTTCAACGGCAGCGAAGAACGTTCGGCCACGGGCATGGCGGAAGTCACGCTGACCTTCGACAACGCGGAATCCCGTCTGCCGCTTGACTTCGCGGAAGTACAGGTGACCCGCCGGATCTACCGTTCGGGCGAAAGCGAGTATTTGATTAACAAGGCTCCGTGCCGCCTCAAGGATGTCCAGGAGCTGTTTATGGACACGGGCATCGGCACAAACGCCTACTCGATGATCGGCCAGGGCAAGATCAGCATGGTCCTCAGCTCGAAGCCGGACGACCGCCGGTACCTTTTCGAGGAAGCTGCCGGCATTATCAAGTACAAGAGCCGCAAGCGCGTGGCGATGCGCAAGCTCGATCAGGCGGAGCAGAATCTGTTGCGCCTTGGCGACATCATCACGGAGGTCGAGCGCCAGATGCGTTCGCTCAAGCGTCAGGTGAATGCCGCGATTCGCTACCGGGAGTTGTCGGACCTGTTGCGCGACACGGAAATACGCGCGGCTTGGATCCAGCAGGTAGCGCTGACGGCGACGATCACGGACCTGCGGACGCGCTTCCAAACGGCCCAACAATGCTTCGAAAAAGATAGCGCTCAGATGACGACGCTGGAAGCGCGGTACGAAGAATTAAGTCTGACGAAATTGGAAGTGGACCGAGTCCTTCATGCGCGGCGCGAAGGCGTTCACGATATCGATACGGAGATGGAAAAGATCGAGGGCCGGATTGCTCTCATTCGCAGTCAGGCCGAGTACGCCAAGGAACAGCAACAGCGCGCCGCTGAAGAGGGCGAGGCCTTGGAACATCAGGTGGCGCAGACGCTCAAGGAACAGGAAGAAACGAACCGCCGCGCGGTTGAACTGCGCGAGAAGTCGGAAGGGCAAAAGGCGGGGCTGGAATCCGAAACGACCGAGTATGACGCGGCCGCGTCGCGCGTCGCGGCGGCGGATGAAAATCTTGAGCAGATCCGCGCGAAGTCTGTCGAGACCATGAACCTTCGGGCGAAGACGCAGACCTCCATCGAAACGCTGAATGTGAGTATCGCGAATACGGAACACCAGTTGCAGGCGATTTACGACCGGCAGGAAAAGGAAGGTCTACGCCACGAAGCGCTGGCGGTGGATCTTGAATCGCTCCAGACCGCGGAACGTGAAAAAGATGGCCAGGCCACGGCCTTGGCGGATGAACGCGCCCGCTCCGAGGGAGAAATACAGACGCTTGGCGAAGAAATGGCTTCGCTCAACGAATCGTGGCAACGGTTGCGCGAAACGAAGAGTAGCGTCGAGGCGCGGCTCACCTCGTTGCGCGAGCTTCGGGATTCCTACGAAGGCTTCGCGGCGGGCGTCCGCTCGATCATGCGGGCTAAGAAAAACGGAAACGAATTAGCGTCGGGCGTGGTCGGGCCAATCGGCGATCTTGTGTCCACCGCGAGCGAGTACGAAACGGCGGTGGAAGCGGCCCTCGGCGGTAACGTGAACAATATCGTGGTGGAAGCGGCGGACTCGGCGAAGGCGGCTATCGCCTACCTGCGCGACAACAAAGCGGGCCGCGTCACCTTCCTGCCACTCGACACGATTCGCCCCGGCAATCGCAACGACCTTGCGGCCTTGGCGGGAGGGCCTGGCATCATTGGGGCGGTGTTGGATCTTGTTCAGTTTGACGAACCCTATCGCAAGGCGATGGAGTATGTCTTCCACAACACCGTGATCGTCAAGTCCATAGACGACGCCATCGCCATCGCGCGGACGAAAGACCGCTTCCCTCGCATGGTCACGCTGGATGGCGAAGTCGTCACCTCGTCGGGTGCGGTAACGGGCGGCCGGACGGCGCACCAAAAGGGTGGCTTGATCGGCCGGAGCGCCGAAATTGGCGAGTTGGAAACTAAGCTTGAATCGACGGATGGGGAGATTCGGGTGGTTGCGGAGAAGGGTCTGCAAATCACCGACTCCATCGATTCGATGAAAGTCCGATCGGCGGAATTGGAGACTAATGAAAAAGCGCTGCGCAGGGAATTGGGCGAGTTGGGTGTGGGTATCGCGCAGAACAGCACGGAACTCAAGAGCTTGGCTGAATCGGCTGACACGCTCAAAGTCGAGCGGGAGACACTGGTTGAAAAGCGGGAGGCGATGGAGGTTGAACGCCGCGAAGAAGCGAGCCGCGCCACGGACTTCGAAAGCGAGGACGCGCGCCTTCAGGAATCGATCGCGCAGGCGCAAGAGGCCGCTTCGTCGGCCCGTCAGGGGCAATCTGAGTTGGCAAGCCGCCTCTCCGATTTGCGGATTGAACTGGCCGGGGTAACGCAGTCGCTGGAAGAAGTCGAGCGCGACCAGTCGCGGCTTCAGCGTGAGCTGGAAATTGCTCAATCGGAAGGGGCAAAACGCCTCGAAAGCATCGAGGAACTGCGTGGACAGGAGACGGCTCTCGAAGAGAACATCAAGGATGAAGTCGAGCGTTCGAAGGCTCTCTCTGAATCGAAAGATGAAGCGCGCACGCATGTGAATGAGGCGGAAAACCAACGTCAGGCGCTGCTCGACGAATCGGAAACGCTTGAAAAGGATTTGAAAGGATTGCGTGACAGCACACGCACGTCGCAGTCCGAGGTTCACCAGCTTGAGATTTCACTGCGCCACGACGAAGACCAATTGGGATTTTTTCAGGAACGCATTCTGACGGAGTACAACATTGCGCTGGGCTCGTTGACCGAGGACGAGGTCGGTACGGACGAACACGACGACGAAACCCGCGAGACCATCGTGAAGGAAACCCGCGCGAAGCTTGAGCGGATGGGCACGGTCAACCTCATGGCCATCGAAGAGTTCGAAGCGTTGACGGAACGGAATGATTTTCTCGTTTCGCAGAACGACGACTTGTCTCGGGCGCGGGAAGCCCTGCTCGGCGTCGTCGCGCGTATTGACGAAACGATCCGCGAGCTGTTTCTCGACACCTTCAACACGGTGGCCGACCATTTCCGCCAATATTTCCGCCGGCTTTTCAACGGTGGGCAAGCGCGGGTCTATCTGCTCGACGAAGACGATCCGCTCGAATCGGGCATCGAAATCGAAGCGCGGCCTCCGGGGAAAAAACCGCAGACCATTTCGTTGCTGTCGGGTGGCGAGCAGGCCATGACGGCTATTGCGTTGTTGTTCAGCATTTTCAAGGCGAAGCCCTCCCCCTTCTGCGTATTGGACGAGGTGGATGCCCCGCTGGATGACGCGAATATCGGGCGCTTCCTGAACATGCTGGAGGAGTTCGTCGAGGAGACGCAGTTCGTCGTCATTACCCACAGCAAAATGACGATGGCGAAGGCCGGCGCCCTCTACGGCGTCACTC
>JAPYPO010000207.1 GCA_029937645.1 Candidatus Hydrogenedentota bacterium | reverse complement strand
GGGATAGACCCGACTCGCGAAGTGTGGTGTCATGCGCGCCCGGAGCCAAGCACGTTGACTCGGAAACCCGCAGATTTCCATTCGTCGTGCGCGAGGATATTCCGGGTATCGAAGAAGAGGTTGTAAATGAAACACGGAGTGGGTAGGATCATGAGGCACAAAAACTTCCTACGAACTTCGGGTGAAGCTGGCCGACGAAGCAATGAAGCGCGTGAGTCTGGATCGAAAAAAGTTTCATCGCGACTGGCACTATACCATTGGGCCCCGGTCATCAATGCGAACTTGACACCTTTATTTATGACTCCTAACTGCACGGATTACCGGGGGAATGGAACACACGACAAAACGAACTAGCCAGCGCCGAATAGCAGTGATCGCGCCTATGGGTACGCTCGACCACCAACCGGGCATTCTTAATGCTATTGCGTGTTTTGCGGAGGCCGGATACGCAGTGGAAGTGTTTGCGTTGCGCAATACCCACTACCCTCCGTTAGCGTGTGAATCGGAGCGGGTGAGCGTGCGCTACCTCCCGATTTCCTTCCGCTCACGCCACGAATCACGCCTTTGGGCGACGGCTCTTTTTGCGCTTTGGCTGCCTTTTGCCTTGCGCGGTCCGTACGTGACAGTTTTCGCGGGGGGCATCCGTGCACTGCTCGCCACTTGGTTCGCATCGTGGTTCAGAAAGTTGCGCATCATCAACCTTCAATTGGAACTCTACATTGGCGCGAAGCTTAATACGCGTTTTGCACGGATCTTCAAATGGCTGGAACGCCGAGCAGTCCGCAAATGCTTTCTCTCACTCATACATGATGAGACTCGTGCAAGTATGCTCTGTGAAGATATGGGTATTTCTCGCAACTGTGTCGACATTCTACCGAATTCACCTCGCGGAGAAGCTGGGATTAGGCGAAGCCGCTTCCTGGCAGACAGATACGGAATTGACTATGAAAAGCGTCTGTTGCTCAGCGCCGGATCACTGACCCCGGCATTCCTGGCTGAGGAGGTTGTTGGCGCGGCACAGAACCTTCCGCCAGAATGGACCTGCGTGGTGCATTCCGCTCAGCCCCGCACAGACGACGACCCATACATTTGCAAATTGCATGCGGCGAATCATCAAGACAGGGTCATTCTTTCGCTCGCCCCCGTACCGTATGAGAAAGTCGACGAGGTGTTAAGTTCCGCCGATATTGGGTTAGCGGTCTATGGGGCCGTGGGTGGCCTTAATACGACGGAGGTTGGGCTTGCCTCTGGAAAGCTGTGTCATTTTCTACAGAATGGCGTACCGGTGATCGTCTCGGACTTTCCGGTGCTACGAGAATTCGTGACAAGGCACCGCGTCGGCGTGCCTGTTGCAGATTTGGATGACATTCTGCCGGCCATTGCAACCATCATGGATGATTACGACGGTTATTGCCATCGTGCCGCCGAAACGTTCACCCGCGAACTGGCATTTCAGACCCATTTCCAGCGGGTGCTCGACCGACTCGATAGTGTGTAACACCCACCACGAGCAGAAGCTGAGGGCTAAGACCATGAAGAGGCGTATGGAACTTTCCGTGGTTATTCCTACGCGCGATCATGCCGAACTCCTTGACCGGACCCTCGCTTCGTTGGCCGGGCAGCAATACCCCTCAGAGCAATTCGAAATTATCGTGATTGACAACGGTTCATCTGACCACACGCCGGCCGTATGCGAGTCCTGGGCGAAGTGCTTCCCAGACTTTCGATGTATTTTCGAACCTGAGCCTGGTTTGCATGTCGGAAGAAACCTTGGCATGAAACTGGCAAGAGCGGATATCCTTGTCTATACCGATGATGATGTTCAAGCGGAGCCATCCTGGCTCGCGAGCATTGTTCAAGCCTTCGAAGATCCCAAGGTCGGCCTGGTTGGCGGCAACAACCTTCCGGATTATGAGTGCCCGCCACCGGCCTGGCTGGAAGGGATGAAGCAGAAAGTTTCATTCGGGTGGGCCATTCCTCCGCTTAGCGTGCTGGACTTCGGCACGGAGCCACGCGATATCGATCCGGCATACGTATGGGGCTGCAATTACAGCATACGGAAGAGTCTTCTTCGGGAGATAGGCGGTTTTCATCCCGATGGCATGCCGAAAGAACTGCTGCACCTACGAGGCGATGGGGAATCATACGTTTCCGCGGAGGTCGTCAAGCGAGGAATGCGCATCCGATTTTCGCATGGGGCCACGATCCACCACTTCACGCCGGCGTCTCGGATGACTGCGTCCTACATACGAAACCGCTATTTTCAACAGGGCGTGTCAAAGACCTACGCGGTTATCCGCAAGTCAAGCGGTTTAACCCTCCGTTCAATTGTCCGCTTGCTCGCGTCCATGATTAAGTTACGTGCCGCTGGTCTCGTCTCACGCAACTCGGGAAGAAGGGCGATGTTCGTCGGCTCCGCGGAAGGTATCCTATGGCATATGCAGCACTGCCGAAGGAATCCCGAAACGATCACATGGATTCTCAAGAGTGACTATAATCATTGTGCAGAACCAAGCAGCGCGCGGAGACCTGACGAAACGCTACGGCTTGGAAAAAAAGATTCGCCCGGAAGGCGTGAATTCAGTGATTCAGATAATGATGGAGATTAGTTGATATGTGTCGTGCGGTGAAATATGGGGTTATGGCAATGCCTCAAGGATCGTGCGGCGTACTCACGCGCCTCGCCAGCCCCAAAATAGTCATCTGATGATAGACCCCGTCATGCCTCGAAAACGCAGAAATGAAACCCAGGAAACAACAAGGGTTCAACGGACACTGCAAACCAATCCCGAACTTAGATCACCGCAATAACTTCCCACTTTCGCTTACAATATACAGAGCGTAAGAGAGCACAGACTCGTCAGCGATGCCCTCATTGGCGCATCTAAACGGTATCTCATGTATCAAGCGCTTTAGTCATCTTGAGCACAAAGTGGCAGTACACTCCCTCGCCCAACGAGTCCTTGTCTTGCAAGGCATATATCTCGCATGCCATCCCTTGTTGTTCTGCTCTGGAAATGACCCGTTCGTTGAGTTTCTCCACGTCGTACTTTCTCGAAAATGGAACACCCGGAAAACCCAGACGGATGTACTCAGTTGCGCCGGGATCGGCGAATCCCTTTCCATAATACTCGAGAGTAGAGTAGCCGCAATAATGGGTGTGCATATAAAGAGGGACGATTATAACGCTGCCTCCAGGTTTCAGAATCCTGACGCATTCATCAACCAAGAGGCGGTCGTTGTCTCCAATAAACATCTCATACGCGCATTGGAGCGATATGCCATCAACCGAGGCTGCGTCAAAGTCGGTCTTCGTAGCATCCATCTCGCGGTAGAATTCCAAATGCCGGAAACTCGGTGAAAGCTGGAGATCAATCGAGACGGCGTTGATTCCATTTTCGTTCAGCACTTGAACCCAGGGGCTTCCAGATCCCGCGACATCAAGATACAGGAAGTCCTTGGCGTTGGCTGACGCACTCGCTGAAACAGCATCCTGTAAATTGCACATTTCGTAGGCAATAAAATGTTCCAGGAGTTTTTCGTTTCTCAGAACAGCATCGTGCGAAAAGTAGTAGGAAGGAAAAGGAAGGCGATCCTTGAACTCTTGAAAATCCTCGCGGGAAATGGTCAGTGTTTTCAGGGTATTGCCATGGGAATGGAGCCCTTCTTCAATCTGCTTTAATTCACCGTCAGAGGGGTTGCTATAGGAAGGGGCGCGCCTGTGCTTATGACGATAATATGGCTCAAGCACGAGGCCTTTTACCTTGTTATATCCCTTGCCAGCGCTTGCCCTTATTCCATACCGAGCGACTTTTTCAAGAAGACTCAAAACCATTCTCCCCTCTGTGCAGGATTGATTCCAGCGCGCTACCTGTTGGCTTGGAACCGCTCCTTTTCCTGGACGCCGACATAGGGCCCTTGTTTGATCTCGATAAAGGTCGTGTCTTCTATCATGCGAAAACCGTGCCCCCCATTGACCAGAACGAGAACATCACCCGTTTTCAGTTCGCGGCTGCAAAGGAAAGACTTATCCTGGAGGTAGAAATCCACCGAACAGTGGCCGTGGCGAACCAATAACACTTCGCTTGTGCCAAGAATGTTGCGTTCCATGTCGTGATGGATGTGCGGGACAATTTCACCGTCTTTCGGATAGATAACGAAACCGACCTGTTGCTTGTAAGAATCCGGAGTGACGAACTCCGTCGAGTCCGGTTCGTAGTCAGCGGGGATAATTATGGCAAGAACCGTATCGTCGTGCTTGATCCAGTCGATTCCCATTCTATTGTCTCCCTTATTTTGCTTGATGTCTTAGTGCTTTATGATTTAGCGCGCGCAACAAACGTGACGTTCCATGTGTCCGTAGTCAACGCCTCGTCCGGCTCCATAAACGGACATGAATGGACCAGTTCCAGTCCTGCCGCTTCCATGGCCAGGGCCATTTCCTGAACGAACATATAGCGCATGCAGTGCGCTTCCTTGGTTTGTTTGATGGTCTGACCGTCGCGGGTCACTGTGACTTCGTAGTTCACGGTGACGTTTTGTCCGACCGGATCGAGTTCGGGGGTCACCGTTCTGACAATAGTGTTTTCGCCATCCTTGTATTCATGGTGTCTTTTCTCGGGCTTTTGGGCCAGTACAGCCGGGCCGAACCAGTTATCGAAGATGAAGACTCCGCCTGGGCGAAGGTGCTTCCTCGCTGTGCGGAGTCCAGCAATCAAATCCTCGTTCCTGACCAAGTAGCCCACGACGGCGAACATAGAGACCACCAAGTCGTATTGCTTGTCGTTCTCGAAGGTCGTAAGGTCTCCCGGGGTCAAGCCGACCGATTCTCCGGAAAGCCTTTCGCGCGCTTGCGCCAGCATATCTTCGGATAAATCGAAGCCATCGCATGTGAGCCCGCGCTTAACAAACTCCACTAAGTGGCGCCCCGTGCCGCAACCCATATCCAGCAGGTCTTTAGGTTTCTCGCCGAAACGCGTGGCGAACTCGATCACAAAATCTGCCTCTGCCCCGTAGTTTTTATCGGCGTAGTAAACATCGTAAAAGTCGGCGTAACCTGAAAACACCATTATCTTCTATCTCTTTGTTTTTTATGTGCGCGGAAATATTGAGCGCGGGAAAAAGGCCCAACTATCATTTCTTATCAAACTCCAAAGCGTGCGCCTCGCGCTTGGCCAGTTCTAGGTCGTGTTCCGTCATGAGCCGTACAAGTTCCTGGAAACCAACTTTCGGCTTCCACCCCAGCTTTTCTTCGATCTTGGATGTGTCACCCAGCAGATGGTCGACCTCGGCGGGACGGTGGTAGTACGAGTCTATTTCAACAAAATCGTTCCAGTCAAGATCCAAGCTCTCGAAGGTGGCCACCAGGAAATCTTGGACGCTGTAAGCATGGCCCGTCGCGACAACGTAATCGTCGGGCTCGTCCTGTTGCAGCATCATCCACATCGCTTCGACGTAGTCCCTGGCATGACCCCAATCGCGCTTGGCGTCGAGATTGCCGAGGTAGAGCTTATCTTGAAGGCCTAATTTGATGCGCGTGGCGGCGCGGGTAATCTTGCGTGTTACAAAATTCTCGCCCCGGCGCTCGCTTTCGTGGTTGAAGAGTATGCCGTTGCTGCAATGAAAACCATAGGACTCCCGATAATTGACGGTGTGCCAAAATGCTGCCACCTTTGCCACCGCATAGGGACTTCGCGGATGAAAGGGAGTGCTTTCGCCCTGTGGTGCAGGGGCGGAACCGAACATTTCAGACGAAGAGGCCTGATAAAAGCGGATTTTCTTGCCGCCTGTCTGCATTTGGTCGCGCATGGCTTCGAGCAGCCGCAAGACTCCCATCCCAGTGACATCGGCCGTGTACTCGGCCTGGTCGAACGAGATGCGGACATGGGATTGCGCCGCTAGGTTATATATTTCGTCGGGCTGGATTCGCGACAGCAAGTGCCGCAAAGATGAGCCGTCGGCCAAGTCGCCGTATTCGAGGAAGAGGCGCGTGTCCGGAAGGTGCGGGTCACGATAGATGTGCTCAAGGCGATCCTTTTGGGTTGAACTCGAGCGGCGTACTACCCCGTACACCTCGTAGCCCTTCGACAGGAGCAACTCCGCCAGGTACGATCCGTCCTGCCCCGTGATTCCTGTCACCAATGCTTTCTTAGCGCTCACGTAATTTTCCTCCTCGGCGCGGCGATGACCGCGTTGATGTGCGCGTCTGTTGTGGCCTGATCGCTGCGCCGATGCAATCTGCTTCACCCGCAACCAGTATTTTCATCACGTTCAATTCTTCGGAATGCTTCGTCTCACACACGCCGCTATTCTTGGTTCCAGATTTCCAGGTTTTAATCCTGAGCCAGAACTTCTCTCACTGCCGCGATAACCGTCGCGATTTGCTCGTCTGTTATGGCCTGGCCGCTGGGGAGGTAAAGGCCACGGCGCGAGATGTGCTCGGTGACCGGGCACTCGGTCGCCGTGATGAGTCCGCGTTCCCGATAAACGGGCTGTTCGTGCATGCCCATGAAAAAGGGTCGTGTTTGTACGCCCTTTTCTGCGAGGCGTTTCGCAAACTCCTTTGCGTCATACGCAACGGAATCGTCCAGGACGAGTCCGTACATCCAGACCGAGGTCTTCGCCCAAGGCTCAACATGCGGGACCTGAAGCGAAAGATTGCGAAAGCCGTCACTGTATTTGTTCATCATCTCGATCTTGCGTGCGATGAACTGTTCGATTCGTTCGAGTTGGGCGCAGCCCAGGGCGGCCTGCATGTTGGTTATACGAAAATTCCAGCCGCGATCTTCATGACAAAATCTTTCTTCGCTTCCGAAACATAGGTTTCGTCGCGCTCGAAGCCGTTCGGCCAATTCGTCGTCATCGCACAGCACCATTCCGCCTTCGCCACACGAGATGTTCTTGTTCGCGTAAAACGAAAAGGCTGAAACATCTCCAAAAGAACCGCAGCGGCGCCACGTTCCATCTACACGGCATTCGGCCCCATGCGCTTCGGCCGCGTCCTCGATAATCTTTAGGTTGTGCTCGTCGGCAATCTCCAGAAGCGATTCCATGTTGACGGGATGACCGTAAATATGCACGGGCATGATAGCCGAAGTTTTATCGTTGACGTTCTTCCGCACCGCGTCCACGTTCATGCAGTAGGTGCGCGGATCGCAGTCGACAAGAACGGGCTTCAAACCGTT
>JAPYPO010000206.1 GCA_029937645.1 Candidatus Hydrogenedentota bacterium | reverse complement strand
CAAGGGCGTACTGGCTCTCATCCTGGGCCCACTCCTCGCGACAACCGTTACCCTAACCCTGATTCTCCCGCACCTCGCGGGGACACGCTGGGCTTTACGACGAAGAAAGAACTTTCCCGATCTAGGCCGCGAACCTTCGACACAGGTGCGGGCCCTGCGCGAGTTGCTTGCAGCTCAGGATCGTATCATGAAAGCTGTCGGCTTCGAGCGCACCGTCGGCGAAACACTTCACGGGTTCGCGGATCGCTTACAAACCTCCGGCGAATTCGGCGGCTTCCCCGACCATGCAGGTTGGTATCGCCGCTACGCCGCCGCGCGTTTTGGCGTGGAACTCCAGGCCGGAGAAACCGAAGATCTTCAGCCAATGGTTATCCCGCGTGAGTTGCCAAGAAAAGGCCAGTAATTAAGGAAGGCGGCGCGTGGTCCTATGGACGCCGGGCGCCCCCTCAGCGAACCGAAGCTCGGGTGCGCTAATCAGACTCGGTTCCACCCAAATCGAAATCGGGATATAACCTGGCGGCACAGTCGGGGCAAATGGAATGGGAAAACTCCGCGTCGGAATGCGACCCAATATACGATTCAATCTCCTCCCAGTACCCTGAGTCGTCACGCACCTGTTTGCATGAAGCGCAGATCGGCAAGAGCCCTTTCAAAGTTTTCACGCTAGACAAAGCCACCTGAAGTTCCGCGTTGTTCTTCTGCGCCTCTTCGCTCAGCGTCCAATAATCGTCAATCCGTCGCGCCAGATCGGTTACATCTTCGATGGCCCAAAGCGCGAGAGACTCTTCTCCCTCTGGCGATTCAATGGAGGTGACCGTCGTGCGTTGAATGCGATACGTACCGTCCGGAAGAGGCGAGGAAAAGATATCGCCGTGAAGCTGGGGAGAAAATACAGCGGGCGCGCCGCCAGAAAATACATCCTCAAGGCGCACTTTGAAGTGGGGTTCCTTAAGACTTGGGAAGTGCCCAGAAAGAGGCGTGCCCACTATGACATCTCGACCCCGATGCGTCCATCTCTCTAAGCACCGGTTCCAAAACACAGCGACGAGATTTGCGTCAGTGACGCATATTCCGACGGGGATGTTGTCGAACAATGAGAAATCTATCACGACCTGTATTCCTACTATGCCGCCCGAGGCACCTACGTGGCATTGCTTCGGACCGCGTCAATTGCATCAAGCAGTGAACCAAAGGCCACGCTCTCGAAGAACATCACGATTTCACCGTTCGCTTCCAATTGTTCGATGACAAACTGAGTGCGCGTGAGTAAAATCCGCTGTGCGTTTCCGGGGTCTTCCGGCTCAATTAGAAAGGTTGCCACCCCTTCCGAATAGGAAGGAACATGATAGGAAAAGCGAAGGCCCAGCACGTTGCTAATCGATCCCATCACACCATTGAGCACCACATTCCCGATTTCGCTCAAGGTACCCGCGCGCAGCGAATCCAAGTCTTCGCCTTGCGGCGGCACACCGACCATGGCCGCCACCAGCTTGGACGCGACCGGCGTCGAAAAAACAAGTTGGATGGAACCGGAGAAAGGCCCCTCGTAGCCCAACTTCACGGATGACAACTGGCCGGTCGTCAACTCTTTCATCTCCGCAAGAAATTCTTCGCGGCTGACCGCTCGAATCTGGGGAACCTGTAGGCGAACATGGGTATTGAGCATGGTGTTCAGGACGCTGGCGCCACGGCCAACACCGATATTCACCAACTCTCGAAGTATCTCCATCTGATCGGGCGACGGCATGCCGCCACTCTCTGCGAAATCTTCGACCCGGCCCGGCGACGCACCGTCACCAGAGGCTTGCTCAAGCGCAGTAGAAATCGCGGCCTGGACCTCTCCCTCTTGCGGCGGTTTGTTCAGAAAAGCCGCCGCGCCCAGCTTAATACATTTTGCCCGAGAAGTTTCTTGGATATCCGCAGTCAATATAACTACGGGGATTTTAAGCCGTTGCGCTTGTAGATATTCAAGAACCGCAAAGCCGTCCAAGTCCGGCATCAATAGGTCACACAGTATGCAGTCGGGCGATTCAGAAACGATTAATTCAATACCCGCTTTTCCGTCCACCGCGAGGAGTCCCTCGTACCCGAGCTTGAGCAGCATCTTATTGAGCACTTGGCGGATCAGCCAGGAATCATCAATAATAAGTACACGCGCCGCCATGATACCTCCGATACAACTAAGAAATGCGGATAAAGCTAACCCGCATGAATCTCGCGGACGAATGCTCGCCAAACGGATCTGACTTTCTACAGCACAATCTTAACATACACCGCATACCATTGTTGATCTCCGGTTTTTTAAGAATTGTTACAATTATGCGATTTAATCGTAAAATAGACCCTAATCGAATACAATAACGGCGAGTGAGGGTATTTCCCACTGCGGGGAGGTTAAAAATACAGATGCCGGACGATGCTCCGGTTGCCAATGAGACGGCACATGCTCCAGTTCGCTACACCTTCAGACCCACGGCTCGCATGAGCGCAAGCGCGTTGCTCTTCGTGACCACTCCCGACCGCATTTGGTAGTCAAACACAAGGCGATCGCCTTCAAGATGGTCTTCAAAATGGACGTTCTGGATCGGCGCGCCATCCGCCCCGCCCGCCTTCGTAAGCGCCAAGTCGTGAGTCGTGACCAATCCGACCGCGCCGGCTTCTAGCAGCCCCTTCAGTAACGCATCAGCCCCTATTTCCCTGTCGTGGGAGTTTGTGCCTGAGAACAATTCATCGAGTAAGAAAAGGAGAGAAGTTCCGCTTTCCGCCATCGCCGTCAATTGTTTCAGCTTTTTTATCTCGGCATAGAAGCGCGATGTGCCCGACTGAATCGAATCTTGGA
Source organism: Candidatus Hydrogenedentota bacterium (assembly GCA_029937645.1). GTDB lineage: Bacteria > Hydrogenedentota > Hydrogenedentia > Hydrogenedentales > JAPYPO01. The sequence goes on along the minus strand of JAPYPO010000206.1, from coordinate 4,357 downwards.
CGCGCAGCGTCGCCCCAAGAGACAGCGGTGAGATCCGCAGCGATGTGGCACAGACCGGTGCCCCCGCAAATGCCAAGATCGCGTTGATTCCGACCGTCCGCAAGAGGGTGCTTTTGCCCGACATATTGGATCCGCTCACGATCAACGCTCGCGGTGATTCTCCTAGGGAAACGGAATTGGGGACAACCTCCCCCTCCGGAATGAGCGGGTGACCCAGCTCGATGCCCTCGAAGACTGGGCCGTTTTCTACTATCTCCGGAAACGGGCGGGTGGGCCGTTCATACGCGTAGCCTGCGAGCGCGGCGAGCGCTTCCAATTGCCCCACGGATTCGATCCAATCAAGGATCGCGTGTCCGTTTTCTTCGCGCCAGCGCTCGATTGCGTAGGTGAAATGAACATCCCACAAGAGGACGAAAGTGAAGAGGGTAAGGAATTGATTTCGTTGCCAATCCTTGCGTTCCAGTAATACTTGAAGGCGCGCGATACGGCTTGAAGCGTACCCGCCGGTCCCGCGAAGAGCCTGCTGCAAGTGCGTTAGCTTCTTGGACTGAACGGGCTCCTCTTCGAGCCGCTTCAGCACGAGTGCCAATATCCGAAGATCCTTGACCGAGCGATCGATTCCCTCCGAAGCGGTCACGACCCCTTTCTTCATCAAACCGGCGTAAAGAATTACCGCGATGAGAACCAAGAAAAAAGGACTGGAACCGAATCCTAAGAAGGCCCAGCCCACTGCGGTGAATACGGTGGCGCCGGTAAGCGCTTGCGCCGCCCGCAGAGGCCAGCCGCCCGGCAGCGTCACCGGTTTCGAGGCCCATGCCCTAAGGTTGTCTGGCCGAAACGCCGAACGAACCATGCCCCCGAGCAACGCCAAGTCTTCGCGCAGGTCCAGCCCGCTGCGCCACTCCTCAACGGCTTCTTGCCGCGCCTCGATTTCCTCTTTATCCGCGCGACCGCAAAGCCACGCGGCCAGCGTTTCCTCCCCCGCCCGTGTGCGCGCGGTGCAGAGCAACTCAAACAGGCTACCTTCCCCGAACAGATCCAAGTCCGCCGCATAGGGATGATCGGCAGGAACCAGCGTGTTTCCCTGCGAGCCCTTGCCCGGCCACTCGCCACTCAGGCGGACAAGCGCGGCCGCGTAATACCGCTCCGCATCCTTGACCCTCGCCCATTCCTTGTGGGTCTTCTCGTGAACAACAACGAGGGCAATGAAGACGGCGATGGGCACACAAAGGATCCACAGAGATGCCCAGGGAGCCAAGAAGGAAAGCACAAGAAAGCTGGCACCAAGCGCAAATACGGCCAGGCGCGCATTCGATAGATGATCGGCCCGCCGCCGTAAAAGTTCAGCGCGATCGGATTTCCGCCTCAGCCGCGCGGTGTATTCATCGGATGGCGACGCGTTGTCGTCCATGGCTCCTCACGAGGTTTCGCTGCAGTGAGGCGTTTGCGCATAAGGCCCCGAGGGTGTTCGGCTTAGCGGTATGCGGTGCCTTCCAGCCAACCGGATCTGGCGCGAACTAACTAGTTTACTTCCACGCCAACTTTTGCCAGGGCCCGCCTGAGGTCGTCCGGCGTGAAGGGCTTTTGCAGACACATCGACGCGCCCAACCCCGTGATTCGCTCGGCGATGCTGGCATCGAAATATCCGGTCATGGCAATCACGTTTGTCGAGCTGCCTTCAGGCGATGACTTGATCCGCTCACAGACTTCGAAGCCGTCCACACCGGGCAGCCGCAAATCGAGGAACACGACATTGGGCCGAAATGTCCCGACTTGATGCCCTGCCTCGTAGCCGTCCATAGCCACTTCAACTTCGAAGGAAGAATTGGATCGCTCTAGGAACCGGCGAATCACAGCAATGACCGCCTTTTCGTCGTCCACGACGAGAATACGCACACCATCGCTGCTCAAATCGCTGTGGAGGGGAATGTTATTTTCGCGCAGAAAATGAATAAGATCCTCCCGCCGGATCCGGCGGTGGCCTCCCGGTGTCTTGAACACCGTGATTCGCTTTGCTTCGGCCCACTTACGAATCGTGTCGGCCGTGACGTGACAGTACCGCGCGACCTCCGACGTGCTGAATGATTGCTTCATTTCCATGATGTGCTCGAGTTTCTCATCGCAGCGACTTAGACAAACAAGCCCTCGCCACCACCTCGGTAAATGTCCCCAGCAAGACCCCACAAATCCGATCCGAGCGCCCAACGGCGATCCTGGAGCTGGAGAGGGGAATTGAACCCCTGACCTCATCATTACGAGTGATGCGCTCTACCAACTGAGCTACTCCAGCGCTTTAAAAAAAATGGTGCCAAGGGGCAGAATCGAACTGCCGACACGCGGATTTTCAGTCCGCTGCTCTACCAACTGAGCTACCTCGGCACGCCGACAGACGATACGAAACTTCGCGAGGCTAAGTCAATATTTTACTCCCCCCTACTAGCCATCGAACTCGCTTCAAGGCGGGAGCCGAGCTCACTTAGCCCGCTCTATTATAAGGCGAAATCGCACAGGGTCTGCCCGCAGGCCCACAAACCCTGACTTTGATAGGGTCTCTATTTTTTCCTTGAATTGCCTCAATTTTCTATTGAACGCCGCTTCACCGACGCAGGCCTGTCTAGAGGAGAAGCGCATCGCCCGGATATCTCACTGGGTTTCGCAGTGGGATATCCGGGCTAAGGGTCACGCCTCAATCGTTTCCTAAATGGTCTCGGTTGCCGTGAACGCTTCGGTTCCTGCTTGATACGCGCTCGCTATATTCGCGGCCATACCTGCGATTTCCGTCATGGCGTCCGTCTTCTGCTGAGCGCTCAAGGCCACCACCACATCCTCCGCATTTTTGAACTTATTCAAAAATGATATAGCCGCCTTACACTCCCGCGCCCAATCGCCCAACCGTGACACCAACACATCAACATTCTCTACCCGCATATCCCCTCCCCTTTCGTATTCGTATCATCCGCCGTAATTTTTTCGGACACGGCCTCCCGCTCTCGCCCGTTACGCTTCTGGACACGTTCGAATTCATCCAGTTTCTCGAGCGCCCCTTGCAACGAATTCAGCGCTTCGCTCACTACCACATACGACACAGGCAAATTCGTCGCCCGCGCGATCGCGCCGTCCACCACTCCAAAAGCATCCTTTGGCGTCATTCCGTCATTTCTCCTGTTAGTTCAGCGCAGACCAAGTCGCGGGCGAACCCGTCGCCGTGCAACCGTAAAATTTACTGTCCGATGTGTTATAGACAATCTCCGCGACGGTGCCCGCGGTGGATGTCATCGGGCCGGCATCCGTGACCGAGCGGACCATCAGCGACCCGGTCACCGTCAAATCGCCGGAAACGGAAACGTCCCCGCTTTTCCGTATGACCATCGCCGTCGACTCGACATGCGTCGCCTGATCCACGAAACCGAATATGAATCTTGTAGCGTTATCGCTCGTGCTTGGAATCAGCGAGATCACCCCGCCATCGTACGTTGAGCTGACCGTGTCCCAGTCGCTCCCCTCATTGGTGGTGACGAATGCATTAAATCCCAGATAGGGCGCATTCCCAGTCCCGTCAAATAAGCCCACTCCAAAGATCCTGGATCGCCAACTTCCCCCTATTTGTACATCATCAGATGGGGCTGCCACGCCGACGCCAAGGCTTCCGTTCACGTTAAGCACGTTATCCGAGAGCTCCAGCAAATTTGCATCGGTGTTCGTGCCGATACTGCCACCGCCGTTGAAATACAAATCGTTTTCAAGGGTTGTATTCTGATTTGCATCCAGCGTGATAACGGTCTCGCCATCAGCGTTCTTAACGACATTCGCTCCGAGTTGCAGCGTATTCATTATAAAGTCCGCCGTGGCGTCCATTTTCGCCGGTGTAACTGCATCGTCGGCAAGTTCAGTGGTATCGACAGTTCCATCCTGAATCTTTTCGCCATCAACCAAGCCAGCGGCATTCGTCAACACCAGTGGCGTCGAGCCGACGGAAAGTACTCCCTTGATACTCACATCGCCGTCCGTGGCAATATTGCCCGCATTGTCAATATCCAGTCCGCCCGCAGGCGACGTCCCAAGCGATGGTGCTCCGTAGCCACCCGCGACACGCAGGAATTCGCGGCTCACGAGACCCGAACGCATTGTTGGCAGTGCCATATACTCCCCCTCCTCATTTAAATTACCCTACCCCGTTGGATTCGCGCCTGAAGCGCTATTTCCAGAGCGTTCTCCGCAAAACCCAGTCATTTTGGGGCCGTCGGCGGTGTGACGCCGCCTCCCCATTGCACTCAGACCCGAATCGTCGCGCACAACACCCTTTATCCCGGATTTCCCATTTGGAAGAGTCATCTTGAGATCCGCCGGCATCGATTAA
>JAPYPO010000205.1 GCA_029937645.1 Candidatus Hydrogenedentota bacterium | reverse complement strand
ATGAGACAGGCCCAATGAGACAGGCCCAATGAGACAGGCCCAATGAGACAGGCCCAATGAGACAGGCCCGATGAGGCAAGTCCTTTCCATTGTGGGTCCTACAGCTTCTGGAAAGACTGGATTGGCCATCGAGGCCGCGCTTCAACTCGGCACGGAGATCGTCTCAGCCGACTCGATGCAGTTCTATCGTGGGATGGAAATCGGCACCGGCGCCCCGGAACCCTCCGAATTGTCCAGGGTCAAGCACCACTTTATCGGACACCTTGATCCGTCGGAAGAAATATCGGCGGGCACGTTTGCAGAAGTCGCCAGGCGAGAAGTGGTTAGGCTAAATGCGTTGGGCAAGACCGCTGTCGCGGTCGGGGGCTCGGGCCTGTACATCCGGGCTTTGATCGACGGAATCTTCGAGGGTCCCGCAAAGGATCTCGCGATACGGGATCGGCTCGAAGCAGAGGCCGCTTCGGTTGGGTCGGACATTTTGCATCGTCGCCTATCGGAAATCGACTCTACGTACGCATTGACTATAGATCCCAATGACTTACGCAGGATCGTTCGGGGCTTGGAGGTCTTTGAAATCACGGGGGAGACCCTATCGCATCTCCACTCGCAACAGGAGCAGGACTGCTTCGAGACGCTGCAGGTCGCGATTGACTATCCACGGCCGGAACTGTACGACCGTATCAACCGTCGGGTGGATGGCATGTTCGAGGCGGGATTTGTTGAAGAAGTCAAGGATCTGCTCGCGGCTGGTTACGAGGCACACCTCCTCCGGCTCAAGTCGCTAGGGTATCGGGAGGTGATTGGGCATCTTCGTGGTGAGACTTCGCTGGACGAGGCGGTTGAAACGATGAAGATGAATACGCGTCGGTACGCAAAGCGGCAGCTCACCTGGTTTCGGGCAGATACACGAATTCAGTGGCTCGACGGGAGCGCATCTGAACCGCTATTGTTCCAGTTGGAACAGCGCCTTGATGTACCGATTGGCTAACGAAATGCGGCTCTCGGAGGCGCGGATGGTGCGCAGGTCTCGGCTTAAGGCTTGACGGAAAGGAACCCGTGGGCGATTCGGCGGTAGCTCGGCTAGAACCCCAGGCGAATCCAATGTTGAGGGTGGATAGGCTGTCCGTGGAGGTTCCTGGAAAGCTCCTCCTAAATGAGGTGAGCCTTGTTGTTCCGCCTGGGCAAGGTGTCGGTCTGGTGGGGCCCTCCGGTTGTGGAAAATCCACGATGCTGCGCACGATCGCTGGCCTTATCGATGCGCGAGGAGGCACGGTGCAGCTCGGCGGCGTTGACCGCGCGGCGGTTGGCTGGCCGGAGTTTCGGCGAAAGGCCCCCTACCTAAGTCAGGTGCCCTCACTTGTCGAGGGGAGCGTAAATCAAAATCTGGAGCGCCCCTTCACCTATCGCTCCGCTTCGGGCGGCTACGAGCGCGAGAAGGCGCTTCGACTGTTGAGGGCTGTGGGGATGGATGAGACGTGCTTCTCGGCGGATGTGCGATCCTTGTCCGTCGGCGAACAGCAGCGGGTCTGCCTTGTTCGGGCCTTGCTGGCGGAACCCCGGTTCCTCCTTCTCGATGAGCCGACCTCGGCTCTGGATGAAGAGAATACGGGTCGAGTCGAGGCGCTGCTGCTGGAGGAGGCCGACCGGAGCGGCCTGGGTTTTCTCCTGGTAACCCATGACCGGGAGCAGGCCGTGCGCGTGTGCGGGAGTGTGCTCGATCTCGGAGACTTCAAGGCATCGAGCGAGGTAACCGGATGAGGTCTGAGGTGATCATGCTGAGCCCCTTCGACCTGGTTGTCTCGGCCTGCCTGGTCCTCGCTGCGGGCTTTGTCAGTCTAGCCCTGGGCCTTGGGCTTGAGAAACGCCTGGCCATCGCTTCGGCTCGAACGGTCATCCAGCTCCTGCTTATTGGCTTCATTCTGCGATGGGTCTTTGCGGTCGATAGTCCGCTAGTCGTGATCGTTATTCTGTCCGTCATGCTCGTTGTCGCGAGCCGTGCCGCAGTTCAGCGGCCCAGCCGGACCTTTGGCGGAGCCGCCTGGCGGGCCTTTGCCAGCCTTCTCTTATGCGGCCTTGCCACTACGTTTACCGTCACCGCAGCCATCATTCATATCGAGCCCTGGTACCAGCCTCAGTACCTTATCCCACTCCTGGGCATGGTCCTCGGCAACAGCCTGACGGGTATCTCGCTGTGCCTCGACCACATCCTGAATGACTTGGTGTGTAAACGCGATCAAGTTGAGATGGAGCTTGCCCTCGGTGCCACGCGTTGGGAAGCCGCGCGAGATATCGTCCGCGATTCGGTTTCCAAAGGTATGATTCCGATCATCAACACGATGATGGTTGTCGGCGTTGTGTCCCTACCGGGCATGATGACCGGCCAGATTCTGTCCGGCACGGACCCCGTCGAAGCGGTCAAGTACCAAATTGTAGTCATGTTTATGATTGCCGCCGCGACATCCCTTGGTTGTATCGGGGTGGCGATCTTGGTATTTCGACACCTCTTCAACGACCGGCATCAACTTCGGGCTGGGCTCATCCGAACGCGGTAGGGTTGATTTAAGGGCGAATTGACCATATTAGGAAAGCTAAAAGTCACTGCGACGTGTTATAGGGTCCATTGGGCACACTCCTTACTATTCGTAGATACTCTTCATCTGCCAGGCGTCGAGCCGAGTAAGTATGGAGTCTCTGCCCTGGCTGCGCAACGATACGCCAAGGCTGTCCTCACGACCAGGATACGCACGCACAGCCACGCATTGCCGGCCGTTGACAAACACCTCGACAGAGCTTCTGTCAATAAACACGCGCAGCTTGAGGGGTTCGTCGTGGTCCAGCATGACCGAGGCCGTCTCGGGCGCCCGCAATAGAACGTCCGGACGTGTCGACGAATAGGATGAATCGATCGTAATCCATCCCTCCCCGCGCTCTTTGTCGTAGAACGCCTTGCGCCCGCGTCCCCGGAAGAACGCGATGCGTGTGTACTCTTCCCGGTTCGGTGAACGCAATACATTCAATTCGAGAACTGGCGAGAGCAAGCCGGGCCCCACCTTTTCAGCTGACGCGGCGATTTCGGCACTGATCTCCATCGCGTTTCCACGGACTTTCTCCAGTACGACTTCCCCATTCGCCGGAAGCGTCAATCCTTCGATGAGTTGATGGTCATAGCGTAACGAGCTGATATCGCCCGCCGGTTCCACGCCCACTTCGTTGTCGGAGAGAAGTGTCAGACGCCTGGGGAGCGTCATGATTTGGCCTCCGTCGCTGCTGTTTACGCCCGGATTCATATTGAAGATTACGATGACCCCGCCCTTACCGTCAGGGAACGCCGACGGCGCGTGAACGCCGCCCGGAGTCACCGCGCCGAAATTGAAGTCATCATGGGCGGTCACGACAAACTTATCTCGGTCCGTATCGTAATCGCCGAGAAAGTATCTGCCGCCGCGCGTGTGGCTGAAGAAGAGCATGATATGCCGGTCTCCGATGGGCATGAAGTTGGGACACGACAGGTCGTCGCGCGGGAACGAATATGTATCGTTTTCCACAAAGGTGTGGAGTCGCTCCCATGTCTTTAGATCGTCTGAGCGGAATAGCTGGCCCTCCATATCGCCCCAGGCACGCTGCGTCAGGGCATAGTAGGTGCCGTCCTTCTTCCAGATTCCAGGGTCGAATACCTCGCGGCCCTCGCCTATCCCCATTGCCTTCTCGTCGGGGATCACTGCCCCGTCGCCTATTTTCGTCCAGTTCAACAGGAGCGGGTCACTGGATGTGGCAACCATTTCGCCATAGCGATGGCCAAGATACATGGCGATCACACGGTCTTCTTCCACGATGGCATTCCCGGAGAAGGCTGCGTTCTCGGGGCCCGGGTAAATGGCGTAGGGGAGGTCGCGCCAGTGGATCAGATCGTCGCTCACCACGTGCGCCCAATGCTGCCTGGGGTCTTCACCTGGCCAGGACTGATAAAACATATGCCAACGCCCCTGCCAGAAACTGAGTCCGGTCGGGTCGTTCATGGTTCCGGTCGGGCTGATATAGTGATAAAGAGGGCGATACCGGTCACGGGCCTGACGTTCGCGTACTCGCCCGAAGTACTCTAGCTGAGGATTGTTTTTGAGTTGCGCTTCTTGCTCTTCGAGCGTATCGGCGAAGGTGAATTTCTGTACGCGCGAAGTTGGATAGGTCTTCTCCCCCTGGGCGCTCACTGCCGACCCGCATAACACACATAGCGCCACCGCCAGGAGTGACAGCGATCGTTTCCTGTCAATTCTTCGCTTCAAGAAACGGATAGAATTCACTGGATAGGTCCTCTCCGAATTGGGGTGTTGATTCGTTGTAGTCATAGACTGTGCCTTGTATTTATTGGATCGGGTAGCGTTCATGCAGCTTCGCTCCGTTCATCCGACATTTTCCATATCGATGCCCGTGACCACCACGGGTACATTGTTCACGATTGTAGAGGCATACACTGAGGAGTTCAAGACGGGTTGTGCTGTCATGGCCGCTCCTTGAGATCGTTCGCGGCCCAAAAGCAGCCATCGGAGGCCACCGTCAGTGCTGTTCGTGCGAATTTGGGCAGACCTTCCCATCGGGCTTGAACCGTTTCCATTCCTGCGAACACAATCTTGGTCATAGAGTTAAACGATGCCGGCGGATCTCAAAATGACTCTTCCAAATGGGAAATCCGGGTTAAGAACCTTTGAACCACGAATGGACTTAGCGCGGCGTAGCCGCAACCCATGAGTGTCACGCAAAGACGCAATGGGGCATCAACATGGCGGGTGGACATACCATCAGTCAGAGTTCTTTGCGCCCTTGCGGCTTAGCGTGGATTGAAATAGTTCCGCGTTCTTCGTCGGGGATGTGCAGTCGTTTTTTGAAGAAGGTGAGCGGCGTGTATATTATTCCCCCTGTTATTGATAGCGAATGTCTGAGCTTTGGAACCGTTAGTTCCGGGAGAGTGCCGCGATTATGTCGACAGATTTGGGCGAGGAAATAGAGTTGGAGACCGGGGGGGATCCGCCTGAATCCAACCGGGCTTCTTCACGCCGGGAAGACCGGTCGCGGACGATTCGATTCGTGGCATTGTTTGTCGTTTATGTGTTGACGCTCCTTACGGGGTACCGGTACGCGATTAACACGGAAGCCAACATGTGGTATCTCTTTAGCGTGGCGCATTCCACCACGGAGACCTTGACTTTTTTTGGCGGTGAGTCGTCGCTGGAAACGAGGAGTGTGGTGGGTGCCACGACTCAGCCTAGCTCCACGGCGGCAGCCAAGCGGGCTGAACTGAATGAATGGCGCGGGAAGACCGAGGCGGTTCTCGTCGACGGGCCGGACGCCGTACCGGACGCCGCGCCGCTTGTTTCATGGGAACGGTGGCTGTATCGGGCCTATAGCTTAGTCCGGGCGGGCAAATCACTCCAAGATGCCGGCCCGTTTGTCTATTTTCGGGCGAAGAAGGGCATTGATTCGGAGATTTCATCTCTGCGTATTCAAGTCAACGCTGCGCGCGGTGACGCGGCCATCCCCGTGGAGGAGCGTGACGCTCGGCTGGAGGAACTGACTGCGGAGCTGAAGGGTCTGGAAGAGGAACGAAAAGCGCTACGGGAAAAGAATGGATCGGGGTGGTCCGGAGGAGACACCTCCTTTGGTTTCACTCTTGTGCCGGATTGCGGGGCCATTCCTTCTCTTTCGATCTTCATGGGAGCGGTGTTGGCATTTCCGACGGCTTGGTGGAGGCGGATTGTGGGACTGGTTGTGGGGATGCCGTTTCTGTACGGGGTCAATGTCGCCAGGCTTGCGTCGCTTGCCGTGTTGGGGGCGTATGACCCCACCCCGGAGGGGAAATGGTTCGAGTTTGTGCATCATTATGTGTGGCAGGGCGTGTTCATTATATTCGTTGTAGCGGTATGGATGGTGTGGATAGAGTGTATCGTTAAGAGGCGGTCGGTTTGAAGCGACGCTCCCGAATTCGTGAAGGTGCCCGCTTCTTAGTGCGCTTCTTTGTGATTGCTGTGCCGTGCCTCCTTGTCTGGTGGCGTTTCCTCTTGCCCCATTACCTTTGGTTGGTGGGGCAGTTCGCCGCGAAAATCCTCAATGAGATTAAGACGCCACTTATCGAGAGCCTGAGCGTAGATATTAATTCGGATAGCATATTGAATACGGAGACCTTGCTTGTCTTTCACTTAGAAGGCGGGGCGGAGTTTGCGATTAATTATGCGCCGATGGTCAACAGCCTGCCGCCCTTTATTGTGCTCGTTCTCGCTACAGGTGGTCTTGGCCTGTTTCGCAGGGTGGCGATTTTGCTGGTTGGCAGTGTAATTATGTTCCTGGGCCAGGGGATTTTCTTGGTCGGCCAGTATTACTTCTTTGACCAGATTGAGAGTAAGAGTGAAATTCCCACGGCTTTCGGCCAGTTCTGGCTCACGGCACCGTTTATCCTTTGGGTTCTCTTGGCGTACTGGGACCGAATTGGGAGCATCCTGGGTGACGATGACCGCGAAGAAGGAGGCGCGACGGATTCTTGAGTTTCTCTTTGAGAGAGCATCCCCTTGATCCCTCTTCCGAGAGAGATCAAGGGGCAATTCGATTGGGCTAACGCGTGTGGCGTCCGCCGAAGACTGAGGCCAGTTGTTCGCGGCTGCTCATCCCGACCAGTTGCTGAAGGCTGGCGATGGAGGATGGGTTCTCGACTTTCTCGATCGTGTCGCGATCTTGCTGGATGTTCATGCCCTTTTGTTTGTGCATCGCACTTATGGCCACCAACATATTCTGACGGCTGATGCTGCCGATCATGGTCTCTCCGTCCAGGACGGGAAGCGTCGGGAAGTTGCAGGCCATGAAGTGCGAGGCCGCTGTCAGCAGGTCCATTTCAGGGTGGAGCGCTTCCTTGATTTCTGACATGATGTCTTGGACCGTTGAGCCGGTCAGGTTGTATTGGTGGGCGATGGTCTGAACGCGGAGGCAGTCTTTTTCTGTCAGAAAGCCAACGAGTCTATTCTGGCTATCGATGACGGGGATGCCGGCCAGCCGCTTATCGACGAGCTTGTCGACGGCTTCGAAGACCGGCAAGTCGGGCGAAATGCTCGGTGGCGCTTCTTTCATAATGTTTCGAACCAACGGCAGCTTATCCATGAGAAAATCTCCCTATGTGGCCCTACTTAACACATCCTACGTCAATCAGTATACATCAAAA
>JAPYPO010000780.1 GCA_029937645.1 Candidatus Hydrogenedentota bacterium | reverse complement strand
GCCCCTTTCTTATCCCAATTTCCCGCGAAGCGGGTTCTGACTCGCAATGACAAATTAAGTCGGGTCAAATATGAACCACTACACAAGCTCGGGGCACGTTACCTCACGTGCTCCCCTTACACCGTTATTGTACCTTATGTGGCTTCGATTTTCACGGATACAGGTGCCTGAGTGGCATAACTTGTATCTTCTTATGGCAGCCACTTCTTCAGGTCTTCTATGGTATCTGCGTACTTGGGGTCCATCGCCAGATTCTTCCAGCCGTTTGGGTCAACCGTATCGTCATACAGCTCCTCGCCCCCATCGCTATACCGAATGTAATGGTAGCGCTCGCTCCGAACGGCATGGTGGCCGCCCTGGGTGATAACCGCCGGATAGGGCCAGTTTTCTTCAGGATTCTTCACGAGAGGCGCGAGACTTCGGCCATCGAGGTCATCCCGCTCAGGCAGGCCGCACAATTCGATGAGGGTCGGATAAATATCGAGCAGGCTTACCGTTCGTTTGCTGCGCGTATTGTGCGTGGAAATTCCGGGAGCCCTGATAATCAGGGGCGTTTGCGTCGCTTCTTCCCATAGGGCTACCTTGGAAATGTGGTTCTTTTCTCCAAGGTGGTAGCCGTGGTCACCCAAAAGAACGACCACGGTGTTTTCCATATACTTACTCTTTTCCAGAGAGTCCAGGACAACCCCTATACAGGCGTCGGCATAGGAGGAGGCCGCAAGATAGCCCTGTATGGCCTTCTTCCATTCCCCATTCTTCTTGATGATGTTGAAGGGGGTACCCGGCGCCCCCCTCCTCTGGCCCATCGGGGGAACGTCATCGAGATCGCTCTCGAGGTAGGGTGGGATTTGGATATCCTCAAGGGGATGCATGTCGAAGTATTTTTGCGGCGCGTACCAACGCATATGGGGGCGAAAAATTCCGCATGCGAGGAAGAATGGCTTGTCATGATCCTTCTGCAAGAAATCGGCGGCCCGCTTTGCTGTTATGTAGTCGTTCGTCTCCTCGTCGGGCACATCCAGGGGCACCCAGTCGGCCCAGTCGTCGTAATACGCGTTATTGAATTCTCCGTCCAAGCCGTGCGGAAAGCGTTTCTCGTCGGGCGGGAATGGCGTTCCCATTACCAGGCTGTATTGATGGTCCCAGGAGATTGGATCGGAGTATTTTCCGCTTGGATGATGAAAGACTTTTCCGCCGGTCCAGGCCATGTAGCCGTGCTTACGGAAATATTGCGGCAGGGTTACCCAGTCCGCGAAGTCCGGATTGTCACGAAACCAGCTTCCCGCGTTGCCGTGAATTTTCGTGGTCGTCGAGCGCAGACCCGTCATGATAGCGGTGCGGGAAGGATTGCACAGCGGGGCTTCGCAGTAGGCTTGTTCAAAGAGAACGCCTTGGCGGGCCAGCCTGTCGATATTCGGGGTTTTGGCCTGAGGGTGTCCGCCGAGGACTCCGACCCAGTCGTTCAGATCGTCGACGGCTA
>JAPYPO010000204.1 GCA_029937645.1 Candidatus Hydrogenedentota bacterium | reverse complement strand
CAACTGGACAGGGCCATCACATTCGCCCCGTCATTGGCGCCGTAGTTTGGCAGCCATCCCGTCTCATCGTCCATCATATTTCGCAGGAATCGGGCGGCTTTTCGCAGACGCTCAATCACGGCATTCGGCGGTTCCTGCCCCGTTCGTTCACCGACCAAGACATAGATGATGCCTAGCTTCAAAGCGAGGCGGTGGTAGTTCATCGAGTTCTGGGAGTAGGAACCGTCCGGCGCAAATTGCCTTAAGATTTCCTGTTCGAAGAGTCTCCTTCCATCGCGCGACCAAACCTTGCTTCGGGGATGACGCGGGAGCCTTGCCCCGGCTACGAACAGGCCCAGGGCTTCGGAAAGCCCGTGGTTGTTAAATTGAGAGAGCCCATAACCAATGGACGGCTCAATGCGATTGGCGAGCGCGGCCACGATTCGCCAGAGCAGGCGCTTTCGCTCTGGCGTCGAAGCGCGCGCGTTATCGAGGAGCGACGCGACCCAGACGAGGGAGAACATTCGAAGCGAGCATTCTTGCCCACACTTCCAATTGACGCCAAGATTGGGAGGGTTGTGGGTTGCCCAGTCCTCCAGGAGATTCCAGAATGCTTCGGCGTATCGTTCATCGCAGCTAACCACCCAGGCGCGTGCGAGCGTATGCGCCCAATCAAATCGCGACGGCTCCCAGATCCACTTGATATCTCCCTGCTCCTCTGTGAAATCTCCTAGCGTGGTCCAGTGATCGAGTGGAGTCGAGTAATCGTTGAAAGGATTGCTTCTCCAGTTCGCGGGCCGCTTCCGCCAGCGGTGCGAGAAATACTGCAGTTCCCCCTGGACGATTCGGTCCGCGTCTTCCAGAAGTTTCTTCCGCCACGGGGATTTCAGATCGGAAGTCGTTCTAATCACAGAAGGCCCAAGCCCTCCCTGTGACTCATCGATCCAAGCCTCAGGAATCTCTTCCAAGAGAGTAGGGGGGGTCGTTCGCCGGTAGGCGCCGGTGCTTAGTCGCGCACGATGGGCTGAATAGCGTGCCAAACATCCGAGCCCCAGGCGGGGAACGGTCTGTATTAAATCGAGGTAGCGCGCAACATTCGCCATCGCGTCGTTTGAGTGTCCTTCAGCATAGACGCCTCGTTGGGGCCGCAGCGGCGGACCCGCGCCTATCTAGGCGGGTTCAGATGGGCGCGACGAGTTCGTGAGTCCACCATAGGTGAAACCACGAAATAGATCGTCAACGCGTCTCCGAAAGAGATTGCTCATCGCGCTTTTTTTCTTCTTCCAGAATGCGCCGTGTATAGGAGAGGTTGCTGTATTTGTCGGCCTTGAAATCATCCACCTCTTCTCGCTTGAACGCCTCGGCAATCTCGAGTATGCCTTCTTCCAGGCCGACCTTTGGCCGAAAGCCGAGTTCGTGGGCGATCTTGTCAAAAGAGACTCGATAGTTGCGGAGATCGCCTGGGGCCGTTTTCTCGATCACTTCGGTGCCGGGAATAGTTTCCGCAACGATACGGCCGAGTTCCGAAATGTGGTAATTCATGTCGTTGCCGCCGACGTTGTAGATTTGTCCTTTAACTACGCTTAACGGGGCGCGCAGGGTGGCGCAGATTGCCTCAGCGACATCGGTTACGTGAACGAAGGGACGCCACTGTTCGCCGTTGATGATCGTTATCTTTTTGTCTTTGTGCGCCTGGCCGGCGAAGAGGTTCACGACCAAGTCGAACCGGGGGCGCGGGGCGAATCCGAATAGCGTTGCGAATCGGAGTACGACGGGGCTGAAGTCGGCGTCGGTCGCCTTGAGCAGTGTTGCCTCGGCGTCGATTTTGGTCTCCGCGTAGAGGGAAATCGGATTCAACGCCGAGTGCTCGTCTAGGAGCACATCGGCCGCGCCATACACGCTGCACGTTGAGGCGAAGAGCAAACGTTCGACGCCATATCCCTTCGCCACTTCGGCGATCATCCGGGTTGCGGCGAAGTTCACGGCAATGGTGAATTCGGAATCAATCGCGCATGCGGGGTCGCCTACAATCGCGCCGAGATGGACGACCTTATCGACATCCTTCATCGTTTGCACGACGCGTTCGATGTTCCTAAAGTCCCCCTTTTCCAACTCGAAATTCTCGTGCTCCGCGATATCCCGAATAGGGTCAAGGCCAAACATGAGGTTATCCAACACGCGAACCTTATACCCTTCGTCGAGTAATTTGCGGCAAAGCACGGCGCCGATGTATCCGCAGCCGCCGATTACCAATACGCGCTCCGTCCATTGGTCAGGACGAACCGTGCGACGTGGACGGGGACTTGGAGCGGACACGATTATGTCTTTTGTCAGCCGGACGCCACCCGCGAATACTAATGTGAAAACCCACGCCAATAGGAGTACGCCGCGCGGAAAGGCGTTGGGCAACTGGCCCTGCCACACGAAATAGTGGATGGTGCCGCACAAGAGGAAGGTCACGGTTACGGCCTGAAAGACGACCAGAAGCTTAAATTTTCCGACGTAACCGGGGGCGCGGGCATAAATTCCATTGAGTCCGAAGATCAAAACAATGACTACCGAGAATATTGGCGCGTTCAGCATGTATGCGTGTTGATATGCAGCGAGAACCTTGACGAGAGAATCGCCATCCGGACTGCCAAGGTCAAGGAGCCAGAATCGAAGCCATAGACTCAGCAGGAGCGCTATGTTGACCATCACGACATCGGCCAACATCCGAATGATGGTGGCCCCGTGATCTTGCAATAAATGAATGAGCTTCATGGTGTTCACATCCTGGCGCCGGTAGGCTATAGAAAGTTCACGAACGTCTGTGCGGCTTCACCGTGTTCCGGTCGCGTAGGCTTAGGTATTGGGAAATGGAACCGGAATTCCCCCCCAATACTGGTTGGCTTACGACAATACGTTCTTATCCTGTCGCGCAGAGCTACTGAACGCGACGGTTTTAGAGCCGTCACGCTCCCTATCTTTTATCATATTTAGGCGATCAATGCAAGGTTCAGGCTTGCTGCATTAGGGGCGATTGTCACTAATACCTGACTTCCATGCTCGATGCCGCTGGGTTGAAGCGCGGTTTCACCGTGATCTACTATCTGCGGTAAGTTCCGGCCTCTACCAGTGCGGCGAGGCGTCGCCGTGCGCAACTTTGATGGGTATCTCGATGTAAGGGATGCGGTCGTGCAGGCCGTTCGCCACAGATTCGCTACGCTATGGCTCTTTGAGCAATCTCCGATCGATTTCGAGGCTACACACAGAGTCGTGGCCGGTTTTTTGGGATCGATTGTGTACTGAGACGTTACCAACATATATGATATTTCTTACAAACTGGTTTTTTTGGATAAGTGTTGGCGCCAGCATCCCCCTTTTCTGGATCCTTCCAGAGGGCAGACCGCGTCGGATCTACTTGTTGATCTGGAGTCTGGCTCTCCTCGCCTCGCTGCAACCTCTTGCGACGGGTGGACTCCTTTTCCTTGCGGCATTTGTCTATTATGCGGCGGCCAGCAGCTCTCGCGCATCGGGAAAATCGTCCCGGCTCCTTCTACCGGGCATTTTGATTCCAATTGTGTATCTCGTCACATGCAAGGTTTTTCCTCTCTATTGGGAGTCAGCCGAGCATTTACCACGATATATTTCTCCGCTTTTGGTTCCCCTGGGTATTTCGTACTTCACGTTTAAGTTGATCCACTATATGCTGGAAAGTTCGTGGAAAGCGTTTCCCGATCACGGATTCTTGGATTTTCTGTTGTATATGTTTTTCCTACCCATTTTCCCACTTGGGCCCATCGAGCGCTTTGAACATTTCCATGGAAAGTCCGCATCAACTTTCGACCTAGACTTATTCGCTGCGGGCGTAGGCCGACTCGTAGTGGGATTCTTCAAGAAAGTCGTCGTTGCGGATATTCTGCTGAAGTCCTGCCTCCTCGGCTTGTGGTTGGGTGTCGAGCGTCCCGATGATCTACTCGCGCTTGAATCGTCGACAAGCACGGCCAAGGTGTGGCTTGTTTTGGTCTCCTATTTCCTGTATTGCTTGACGGACTTTTCCAGCGCAATCGATATTGCAATTGGCTTCTCGGCCCTATTCGGATACAAAATTAGCGAGAACTTCAATTACCCTCTCATCTCACGAAACGTGGGCGAGTTCTGGCGGCGATGGCACATCACGCTCGGGGATTGGGTGCGTCGGTACATCTATTTCCCGGCATTGGGAATGTTTCGCTCGCGGGTGCTCGCCCTTTCCTTCGCCATGGTAACCATTGGATTGTGGCACGGATTCACATCAACCTGGTTCGCTTGGGGTTGCTATCACGGCATCGGCCTCATCGCGTTCGTCATATTTCAAGATCGGATCGGCCGCTTTCCGAAGGTCCATTCGTTCTTCCAGAGTCGCAAGGCTTTTCCCCTGTCTTGGGCGTTGACTTTGGCCTTCGTAAGTCTGGGCTATTGTTTCGTCGGTTCGACCTCGATGGCTCATTCTATTGAGTTGCTTCGCGGCGCATTTGGATTGTGGAGCTAAGCCGTG
This sequence comes from Candidatus Hydrogenedentota bacterium, assembly GCA_029937645.1. GTDB lineage: Bacteria > Hydrogenedentota > Hydrogenedentia > Hydrogenedentales > JAPYPO01. Next base: position 2,728 of record JAPYPO010000204.1, on the reverse strand, counting down.
AGGGAGTTCTTTAATGGATTCAAAGATGGAATAAGTAAACCGCGCTGGCAGGAACTCCTCTTGGCTGGAGTACTCGCAGTGATCGCGGTCGGCGCTGTCGAATTCCTGGCCCGAGACAATGCGCATCTTCTACTCCCTGACTCGTGGCTCTTTCGTGAACCGAAACGGGAATTCGGCGGCACAAATCTTAACCTGGATGTATGCCGAACGGTTCGCGAGTTGCGGTCGAATCGCGCCGAAGGCCCTTTAATCCTCGTCCTGGGATCTTCGGAGTCGCGCGAGGCCCTTCCCGAAAACGACGCCGAATCGGAAGCGGACCTCGAAGAATTCCTGGGCCGGAATATTGACTATCACAACTTGGCTACATCCGGCCTCTTTCCACCGGATTTCCTCTTTCTGACGGAAATGATTGGAGACATGGAGGGCGGGCTGATCATTGCCACCACCTCTCCTATCTTGCTCATGGCCATGCCGGATGAGTACGTCGAGCGCAGCGCAATGCGTGATCGCTGGCCCATTACGTATTCTGCGCCCGTGTTCGAAGGAGTGTTGCAAGAATTCGGTTACGACGCCTCATTTCGGAGCGCGCTGACCATACTGCGTCCCTGGGCAAGGCGTGGGTTCGTTCCAAAACTGACGGCACTGGCTACGGGCGCGAAATGGGATCCGTATGAGGTGACGCGCTATTTGTACACCGGGGACTATGGTTATCCGTGGCCGGAAAGTTACTACGGCCAGGAACGATACGATAAGTGGTACAAAGACTACTTCACCTCGAGTTCCCATTCGCCCGACTTGGGGCTCCGCAGCCTAGAGGAATTGCATCGGCTAACAAAGGCTAGAGGCGCGAGGCTCATCCTTGTTGAGGCAACCGCGCACTCGTCTTTGCAACAGCTTCAGCCAGAGCTCATCGCGTCGTACCGCGCAACCCTCGATCCCTTCCTCGAAGAACACGCGATACCCTACTACAACTTGCAAGCCCGAGCAGGCATAACCGGCGAGTCTTTCCACGACTTCGTTCACATCATGTATCGCAGAGGGGAGTATTGGGAGGCGTTCAGGGAAATGGTGGAAATCGAATTGGAGGAATCGCCATGAGCAGGTCAGAGCGCATCGGACTCTACACAGGGCGGCTCGTTCTTGTCATCCTGTTTTCCTCCATGGTAGTCTCGACGCTTATTGCGGTGTATTTGAAATTTGAGCCCATCGGCGAGTTTCGGTACATGCACTTTTAGGGATGTCGGCTAGATGGAGCTATGCAAACTGACTTTCGTCACGGGTACTGGCCGATGCGGAACTGTTTCTCTCGCAAATATTCTCTCTTTGTCTCCAACCACACTCGCCATGCACGAAGGCCAGACGCGCGACGGGCTTGAATCCGCCGAACGAATCTTACCGCACCTGACCCTGCAAAACTTGGCTGGCTATTTGGAACCCTCGCAGAGCGAGTCGATTCTGAGACAGTTCAGGGATCGTCAAGTCAAACAAATTCAGCGCGAGCGCCCTGACATCAACCATCTTTGCGACATCGCCTATTATTACGCGCCCTTCGCGGCGGTTCTTCCCCGCGTGTTTCCGGAGAGTAAACTCGTCGTGATCGTGCGTGATGGGCGCCACTTCGTTCGATCCGCATATACGTCGGAAGTACCGGATCCCATGCCCGCCGGCTATGTGGATGAACGCGAGTTCACGTCGCACGAGTTATTCTGCGCCGCAGGGAGGCTCCAGCCCAGGGAAGACGATCCCATTTCGGATTCGTGGGACGATTTCACGCCATTTCAGAAGAACTGTTGGTTGTGGGCAGAAACGAATCGCATCTTGTTAGATGTGGTGGACCAGCGCGAACCGGGCCGTGTATGTCTTACGCGTTTCGAGGAATTGTTCCAGAGCGAAGCGGAAATGGATCGCCTCCTACACTATCTCGAAATAGAGGATATTCCGAAAGAGAAACGCGGCGGAATCATCGGAATGCGTCTGAACGCTCGCACCGGAACCGTATTGCCCCATCCCAACCAATGGGAAGAAGAAAGGGTTTCGGAATTTGAAAACATCGCAGGGGCCACGATGAACCGGCTCGGATACGATTGAACGCTATGGCGATACAAACGCTCCTTCATGTCGATCTGGCCGTCGCCTCTATGGAACGCGCCTTGCACTTTTATCGAGACGGCCTGGGGATAAACCTTCTCGAAGATACCATCGTAGAGGGGGACGTTCCGATGTTTCTTTCGAGCGGGCGTTTTTCGCGTATGCGATTGGTCATTCTGCAACCCTCCAGAATCGGCGGCGGTGTAGAGCTTATAGAGTTTGAAAGCGATGTGACACACGAATCGGCCAAAGCCGAAGAAACGCGGGGCGGGTTGCAAAGCATCAGCTTTCTAGTCGATGACATTCCGTCGACCGTATCCCGCCTAGCGACCTTCGGAATTCAGCCCCTTTCGGAGATCATGGAAGTGGACTTGCCCGCGCTGGGCAAGAGCAACATCGTCTATTTTGAAGACCCCGACGGGCACCAAATCGAACTTGTCGCGTTGCAATAGTCCTCCGCAGAGCATTATCCTGGGTGGACTATGAGCCAATCTGAATTGCGAATCCTTCTCGAGGCAGAGATTTCTCACGAAATCGAACGTAGGATCATTGAAAAAGCCTACTACCTCAGCCCGTCAATAACGGAAATCACTTTCGTTCGGGATTCAGCGGGGACGCAGCCTGTAGCTCAGCTTAGGGG
>JAPYPO010000203.1 GCA_029937645.1 Candidatus Hydrogenedentota bacterium | reverse complement strand
TCGTGTAGTCGAGATTGCCGCGGTCGCTTAAGCTCCCTGTTAAGGACATAAATTTCCACAGTCTTCGGTGGCACCTTCAAACTCGTTTGGAGGTGGGGACTTACGAGGACAACTTCACCTCCAAACAAGTTTGAAGGTGCCACCCGGTTCTCGCTTTTGTCCTTATCCCAATTTCCCGCGAAGCGGGTTCTGACTCGCAATGACAGAAAAGAAGATATTTTCTCGATATCAGTTCGACTGATTTGCTTGCGGCTACGGCTACGCCGCACAAATTGAACAGTCGCCGCGAAAGGTAAGATAATATCCCCTTTCCGGAATTCCCTCAGCACACGACTCCCAAAGGAAGCGATGACCGAAACATTTCGCAATGACCTCCTGCTACGCGCCTTGCGTGGTGAGGCAACTGAGCGCCCGCCGGTATGGCTTATGCGCCAGGCAGGACGTACCGACCCTAGGTATATCCGATTGAAGGAAGAGTCGGGGCTGACGCTCGAAGCTCTCTTTCGAAGCCCGGAGTACGCCGCCGAGATTTCCATCTTGCCTCAACGGCTGGGCGTGGACGCGATCATCTATTTCCAGGATATCCTGACGCCGTTGGGGCCGATGGGTTCCGAATTTGTGTTCCGGCCGGGCCCGGTCACGGACGCCCCGGTGCGGACGGAGGAAGATGTAAAGCTCCTCGAACTATTCGACGTGGCCAAAGAACTCCCTTTTATTGGCGAAACATTTGGGCGCATTTACGAGGCGCTCGATGGTGAACTTCCCGTGCTGGGGTTCGCAGGCGCGCCGCTGACGCTGGCGGTATTCCTCATCGAGGGCAAGACCTTCGGCAGCAGCGCCGACATCGCGCTGAATTTTCTTCGCGAAAAGCCCAAGACGGCCCACGCACTGCTCGAAAAACTGACGCGCATGACCATCGACTATCTGCGGTATCAGATTGACTCGGGCGCGGTCGCGGTGCAGCTATTTGAATCGGCGGCGTTCTTACTCGACGGGGACCAGTATCAGAAATTCGCGCTCCCGTACCAACGCCGGGTATTCGAGGCGATAAACGGGGCCGCCCCAACGATTATTTTCGCGCGCGAATGGGATCGGGTCGAAGATCTCGACGCGTCGGGCGCGGATGTGCTGAGCCTGCCGAGTTCGGTGACGATCCAGGAGGCCCGGGATCGGGTCGGCAAGGATCGAATCATTCAAGGCAATCTGGATAACCACTTGTTGGCGGAGGGGACGCTGGAGGACATTGAGGCCGCGACGAGGGCCTGTGTGGATTCGGGTGGCCGCACGGGGCATATATTTAATCTGAGCCATGGGCTACTTCGTGAGACGCCTTACGAGAATGTGCAGCATGTGGTCCGCGTTGTGCGTGAATATGTTTGATACCAGACTTTCCCCCGATGGCAGCGTCCAAAATTACGAAAGAATTCTTTTATGAAGTTCCTTGCGAATAGCACCGTTTTTCTGGGGATCCTTGCCGTGGCAGGGTTGGGCTGCGCGCCACCTGACGAACCCGCCGACAGCCCGAATACCGGGGATGCCACGGCGCCCCAACCTCCGAAAGCGTGGAAGGAGGCGGTCCCGGAAACTGTCGCCTTCGTGGGCGTTCAGGAGATTCGGCGAGACGATTTTCTACGCGTAGTCGAATTGGAGGGAATGCGCCGCGTTGCCCTGTCGGTAGCGGCGGCGGAAGCGCTGGGTCAAGATAAACCACCCGAGGAGATTACCGAAGCGCAAAGGCACGAGTTGCTGGCAAGAATGGTCCAGAATATTTTGATCCAGGTCGTGGGAGCTTCGGAAGGGATCGAAGTTTCGGAGGCGGATATTGACCTTCGCGTTCAGCAGGGCATCGATTCGTTGGGCGACACGAGTACCTACGAGGAATTCCTGACGTACTATGGGTACACAGAGGAAACCCTGCGCGCCGACCTGACGCAGCAAACGATCCGGAACAAGCTGTTGGAATTGCTGGCGAAAGACTGCGATATCGCCGAAGTAGAGATCGTTTCCAGGTTTGATGTCCTGACGGAAGCGGGCGAATTGAACGCGGTGGATACGGCGGATTTCTTGCACATTGTCGTCTTCGTAACGGGTACGGATGCAGCCGAGTGGAAGGTGGCTGAAGAAAAGATTATCGCGGCACGAAGCCGTATCGAGGCGGGCGAAGTATTTCAGATGGTCGCGGCGGAGGTATCTGAAGAACAGACGGTTCGCGTCACCAACGGGCTCAGCCGGAACATCACGAAGAAACAAATCCCCGAAGCGCTGCAGGCCGCAGCATTTGAATCCGAACTGGGCGAACTCAGCGATCCAATTGGGACGGAGTATGGGTGGCATCTCATCCAGCCGGTCCATCGCCAGGAAGGCGGCCCTTTGACACTGGAGCAAGCACGTGAGGCCATTCGCGCGCAGCTCGTTCAGCAATGCCAATCCGAGGCGCTACGCGCCCAATTGGACGCCGCCCGCGTGGCGTATCCGGTCTCTATACTCTACCCTGGCGAGGCGCAGTAGAATCCCGGTGCAATACTCGAGAATCCCTTTGCAATACGCGGTCCATGGCTCGCTAACCCATGCGCGCGCCGCTTCCCAAGCTACTTCTTGAGAATCCCGCCTTTGCTTGAACTCAAGTAGATCCCCTTGAGGTTCATGTCCAGTTCGTCTGCGTTATCCGAATTGAGTCGGGCGTCTTCCAGGCTGATGAGTTTCGTCTTCACGAGTTCGACGAGGCTCATATTGAAGCTCTGCATCCCCTCTTCTTTGCCCGACATGATGGCGGTGGGGATTTGTTTGAGCATATTCTCCCGGATGAGTTGGGCGATGGCGGGCGTGTTGTACATGACTTCGACGGCGGGAACGCGCCCCTTTCCGTCCAGGGAGGGGATGAGGCGCTGCGCAATGCAAGCCCTCAACTGCAGAGAAACCTGAGAGCGGATCTGGTGGTGTTGGTCCGGCGGGAATAAGTCGAGGATGCGGTCGATGGTCAGCATGGCGTTGGTCGTGTGCAGGGTGCTGAATACCAAATGCCCGGTTTCCGCCGCCGAGATAGCCGCCTGGAAGGTTTCTTGGTCGCGCATCTCGCCGATGAGAATAACGTCTGGATCTTCGCGCATCACCGCCCGGAGCGCCTTGCTGAAATCCTGCGTATCGATCATCATTTCACGCTGAGTAACGATACTTTTCTTGTTGCTATGGAGGAATTCAATAGGGTCTTCGAGGGTCACAATGTGTCCGCGGCGCGTTTCGTTAATCTGGTCAACAATGGCGGCGAGCGTGGTCGATTTCCCGCTACCCGTCGTGCCGGTCACGAGGACGAGCCCACGCCGCAAGTCCGATATCGTATCCAGGGCGGGGGGCAGGTTGAGCTCCGAGAAGCCGAGAATTTTCCCCTTCACATGACGCATGACGATGCCGGTCGAACCGCGTTGCTTCAGAATATTGACGCGGAATCGGCCCAGGCCGGGAACGCTGAACGCGAGATCGGCGTCGCCTGTTTCCTTAAATTTTGCGAGCTGCTCAGGAGTCAGCAGTTCGTTCAGAAATTCGTCCGTGTCCTCCTGCCCGAGAACGCCATCGCTGAAGAAGCGGATCTCGCCATCAATGCGGCACGCGGGAGAGCTCCCCACCGAGAGGTGGATGTCCGATGCGCCATGTTTGACGGCATGGCTGAGTAATTGTTGCAACGCTGACATGAGAAAACCATTTCCCAGAACTGGATCAATAAATACCGGGCGAGTATATCAATCGGGTGAAGTGGACCGCAATCGACTTGGGCGTCGTTTGCCGCTCTTGAACCACGAATGGACACAAATACACACGAATTGTGAAAGTATTAGTGTGTATTCGTGTCCATTCGTGGTTCAAAATAATCTTACAAACACCAATCCTGTCAAGTTAACGCGAGCCGCGCCACGTGTTCCTTCACCTTCGCGAACATGGCCGCGATTTGCGCCATATCGTCCTCGGTGCCAAGCAAAATCGTGTGGCGAAACCAGAGGGCGCTGCGGTAACACAGGTCCTCGCATACCGGACAAGTGGCCTTCGCGTAATCCTGCCCACCCAAAGGCTCCCGAAAAATAGGTTGTTTATAGAGGGGATGCGGATAGCCTGGGCTGATCGGGAGGCCCTCCGCGTTAAGCGCCTTCACGAGTTGGTCGCGCGAGCACCCGAAGGCGTCCGGGTCCATGCGGAGGCAATAGATGTGATAGGTGCGCGCCGTAATTCGGTCGTCGCCCGCTTGGATCGATATTCCCTCGATTTCGCTGAGGGCGGAATTCAGGATAGCGGCGTTCTTCGCGCGCGTCGTATTCTGTTCCGGCAGGCGCGTCAGTTGTGCGTTGAGCAGCGCGGCGGCGAACTCGGTCAGCCGGGCATTCGTCGCCACATGGTAATGGTAATACCACTCGGCCCCCTCGACGCGGCCGCTGTTCGAAAGCGACCGGCAGCGTTCGGCCAGCTCCGCGTCGTCCGTTACGATGGCCCCGCCTTCGCCGGCGGTCATATTCTTGCTCGCCTGGAAACTGAAAAAGCCGCAATCGCCGAGCGTACCCGTGCCCTTGCCCTTCCATTTCGAGCCCCACGAGTGGCAAGCGTCTTCGATGACGCGGAGCCCCCGCGCCGCAGCAATGGCGTTGATCGCGTCCATATCCGCTACCCGCCCGCCAAAGTGGACCGGCATGATGGCCTTCGTGCGTTCCGTAATCGCTTCTTCGATGAGGGCCGGATTCAGGTTCCAGGAATCGTCGATATCCACGAACGCGGGCGTCGCGCCGGTACGCATGACCGCCGTGGCCGTCGCGATGAAGCTGTAGGGAGGAATGATGACTTCATCCCCTGGCCCGATGCCCGCAGCTTCTACGCAGAGTTCCCCGGCGGTCGTTCCACTTGTGGCGGTTACACAGTGCGCCGCGTCCTGCAAGGCGGCGAAGGATTTCTCGAATTGCTTGACGCGCTCGCCGTACCACCAGTCGCCGCTCTCAAGAACATCGAGAAGACCGGCGCGTTCGGTTTCGTCATGAATGGGCCACGCGGGCCACGGGTTCTTTTCCAGGTCGCGAAGGGGTGTGCCCCCGTGGATTGCCAGCGGCGACGTGGTGTCCGATTGCATGCTCAGGCTCCCTACTCGGTGGGCCCGAACATGCCGATGATGTTGTAGCCGTTGTCCACATGCAAGACTTCGCCCGTAACGCCCGAAGATAGGTCAGACAACAGATAGAGGGCCGTCTTACCCACGTCGCCTTGGTCGATATTTTTCCGTAAGGGCGCTACCTGTTCCGTTACCTTGAGCATGCTGCGAAAGCCGGGTATGGCCCCTGATGACAGGGTGCGGACGGGACCGGCACTAATGCAGTTGACCCGCACGCCGTTGGGGCCCATGCCGGCCGCGAGATACCGGGCGCTGGCTTCGAGCGTGGCCTTGGCGACGCCCATCACGTTGTAATTGGGGATGGTTTTTTCCGCGCCGTAGTAAGTCATTGCGATGATGCTCGCGTTGTCTGAGAGAATGGATTCGGCGGCTTTGGCAATGGCGACCAAGGAATAGGCTGAGATGTCGATGGCCATCGCGAAATTTGCGCGGGAGGTGTCGACGAATCTGCCGGTAAGGTCGTCTTTATCGGCGTAGGCGACGGAGTGAATGATGAAATCGAGTTCACCCCATTCTGACTTAACCTGCTCGAAAAAGGACGCAATTTCGTCATCCTGTGTCACGTCGCAGGGCCAGCACAAAGCCCCGGGCAAGGACTCCAGCAGCTTCTTAACCCGTTTTTCCTGAGCCTCGCCCAGATAATTAAATGCGAGGGATGCCCCCGCTTCTTGACACGCCTTGGCGCAGCCCCACGCGATGGAGCGATCGTTTGCGACCCCGAATACGACGCCCTTCTTGCCCGCCAACAAGCCTTCAGCCATGATTTTTTCTCCTGAATATCCAATGAACGAGGTTTCTAGACGCGAATCGCGTGCGGAATGGCGCGGATGCGATGAGAGCCGCATAGTCTACAGGGCGGTCGTTTCCAAAGTCTACCGCGCCCTTTCGCCACAGAGGACACAGCGCGCTCAGAGAGCTGTCAGAAACCTCTCGTTTCCATGGCCTCACCGTGGCGAACAGCGGGGCGATATCAGGCGATCGTGCGCATGGTGCGCCAAAAAGGTAGCCCTTGGCCATTCGCACCGAATTGACTGACGGCGTCGCGGTCTCTACAGTAGTGCCTCGATTCGTGGCGCGCGTTGACTCCGCGCCACCCAAATGCGATGGAGGGAAGTCAATGCCGGAGATGGAAGCGGGCCGGACCGCCTATTTCGAAGGAAACTATGTGCCCACGGAAGACGCGCAGGTGAGTATTCTGACCCACGCGTTCAATTACGGGACGGGGCTCTTCGAGGGGATTCGCGGCTACTATAACAGCGAGGAAGATTCCGTTTTGATTTTCCGGCTGCGTGAGCATATCGACCGCATGGTGCGAAACTTCAGTATCCTGAAGATGGATATCCCCGAATCGTCGGAGGAACTCGAGCGCGTTTGCGTGGAACTCGTGAAACGCAGCGGGTTTCGCGAGGACGTGTACATTCGGCCTATCTGCTACAAGAACGACCGCATCCTCGCCCCGAAACTTACGGGCGTCGGTTCGAAGTTTTGCTGCTACGTCATCAAACTCGGCGATTATGTGGATGTGTCGGGACTCGACGTGGGCGTGGTCTCGTGGCGACGCCTCTCGGATAATGCCATCCCCAGCCGCGCCAAGACCACCGGCAGCTATGTAAACTCGGCGCTGGCTTCCGACGAAGCGGCTCAGGCCGGTTTCGACGAAGCCATTGTGCTGCGCGAAGACGGATCCGTCGCCGAGGGCAGCGCCATGAACCTGTTCATGGTGATGGACGACACCTTAATCACGCCCCCGCCTTCCTCCGATATTCTCGTCGGGATCACGCGTGCCACTGTGATGGAATTGGCCCGCGAAGAATTCGGCCTCGATGTGGTCGAGCGCGCCGTCTCGCGCACCGAGCTATACGTGTGCGATGAACTTTTCTTCTGCGGAACCGGGGCGCAGATCGCGCCCGTACGATCCGTTGATCGTCGCCTCATCGGAAGCGGCGGGACCGGTCCCATCACAAAGAAACTGCAAGACTTTTACTTCGAAGTCGTCCAAGGGCGTGTGGAGAAATACCGGCACTGGTGTACCCCCTCAGGGCAATCGCACTAAATCCTAATCGCGGTTCACGTTTTATCTGACGCCGCCC
>JAPYPO010000202.1 GCA_029937645.1 Candidatus Hydrogenedentota bacterium | reverse complement strand
TCAATCTCATTGGCTCCGGTCGCCGACGGGTCCATATGGGTAATCTCGGTTAAGAATTACTTCCTTAACAGCTCGACTCGCGATTGCACCCCAATTCCGCTCTCGGTTAGTATGCCATCCACGACAAGAAGATTTCAGAACTAAGGAGTGCAAAATGCGCACCATCCCCCGACAAATGACTACGGGCATTCTACTGGCCATCGCGGTCTCTGCCTCGACCATGGCTGCGGCAGAGGACTGGGCCAACTGGCGGGGCCCCAACCACAATGGAACCTCCGGTGAAACGAACTTGCCAACCCAGTGGAGCAACACCGACAACATCCGCTGGTCGTCCCCGCTACCCGGGCCCAGTTCCTCGACACCGATCATTTTCGGGGATCGCGTTTTTGTCTCTTCCAGTGACGAAACAGAGAAGAAACTTTATGCCTTGAGTCTTGACCGGAATACAGGCGAGCGCCTCTGGGACAAACAGCTCGCGGAGACAGAATGGCTTCCAGAGCGCGCCGGCATGAGCTTGTCGTCGCCGGTTACCGATGGAAAGCTTGTCTACTTCCTGTACGGGACGTCGGACCTATTCGCGCTCGATTTCGATGGCAACGTGGTCTGGTCTATGAACATAACTCGCGAACTAGGCCCGAACAGGCCGTTTCACGGCTACGCTGCATCGCCCCTGCTCTACAAAAGAAAACTCTACATTCCGATGCTTCGTGGGCACACGCCCGAAAGCGGGCCCAATCGCGGCGACTATCTGTTCAACGACGATGAGCATTCTTTCATATCCTGCCTGGATGCGAAGACCGGAGAGCTTCTTTGGAAAGTCCACCGGCCCAGCCAAGCCTATGGAGAATCGTTCGACACCTACACCAGCCTGGTCCCCTTCGAGCATAACGGCATCGAACAGTTCATTTCCCAAGGTGGCGACGCGCTAACCGGGCACAGCGCGGAAACCGGCAAAGAGATCTGGCGTCAGACCTATGACCGAAATAGGAATAACCACTGGCGGCTTATTCCGACTCCACTGGTCGCCGACGACCTCGTGATCGGCATGTTGCCGAGAGGCATGGCGACCTTCGCCGTGCGCCCTGAACAAAATGGGCAGTACGAGTATAAGGACTCTCAATGGGTTTACACGGAACGGACTTCGGACGTTCCCTCCCCCATCTTTTACAAGGACCGGGTCTACATCGTGAATGGGGCGCGCCGAACGCTGATCTGTCTCGACCCCAAGACCGGCAAGGAGATCTGGAACGAAGCGTTAGGGACAAAATCCCGAGTCTGGGCGTCGCCCACGGCTTCGGACGGCAAGATCTATTGCTTCAGCGAAACCGGCGAGACGATTGTGGTAGCGGCGGATGATACGTTTAAGATTGTCGCGCATAATGAAGCCCTCGCCGGGAAGGGGCCAGCCCACTCGTCTATCGCCATCGCCGACGGCAATCTGTTTATACGGACCGGAGGCATGCTCTATTGCATCGGGGATTAGGAGAGGATTAAGGTGAGGGTGGTCCACTGAGAACGGCTTCCTTAACAATACGAATTCACTCCGCATCGGAATACATATCCGCCGAAACGGGTTTGATCTAAATGCGGCGCTTGCCGATACTAATTGGAGGCGGCACTGAACGTAATTCGAATGAAACCCCAACAATTTTGATGGAGAACGCGGCATGAAGAAACTCCAAATCCTCGGCACCGGCTGCCCCACCTGTGCCAAGCTGGCCGAAATGGTAGACGAAGTAGCGCGGGACCTCGAAATCGACTACGAACTTGAGAAGGTTACGGACATTGATCGGATAACGGCCTTTGGCGTCATGTCTACACCGGCCCTTGCGGTGAACGGCGAAATTAAGTTTTCGGGGGGACTGCGTACCGCCGAGGAACTCAAGGAAATGATCCGCTAAATCGAGTCCACCAACATTGAAATCAAAGAACACCATAGGCTTCGCCCTGCTGCTCTTCGTCGTAACCAGCCTCGTCTTCATGGGCTTGCGCGAAACGGGCATTGTGGACGGGCCCTCCGACACCTCCATCGAATATGAGGACGTCGTCATCGCGGTGGAGGGCGTCGAGCCCCGTGTCATCGCCTACTTCTTCTACGGCGACGTCCACTGCTCGACCTGTGCGAACCTCCAAAAGTACGCCCTCGACTCCCTCCAGAAAAACTTCTCCGCTGAATTCGATTCCGGAGCGCTGCAATGGCGCACGTTGAACATGGATAAATCGGAAAACGAGCACTACGTCATGGAGTATGGCTTGTACTCGAAATCGGTCGTTCTCGTCGCCATGAAGGATGGCGAGGAAATCCGCCATAAGAATTTAGAAGAGATCTGGGACTTGGAATACGACCCAAAGCTCTATCGCGATTACATCCGATCGAATACCCAAGAATTCCTGGATACTGAATCGTGAGCGAATGGAGCCTTGCGGCTGGCTCCGCAGTGTGGCTGGGTGTGCTGACCTCCGTCAGCCCCTGCTTGATGGCGACAACCGTCGCCGCCATTTCCTACATCGCCCGCCGCGTGGATATGCCGCGCTATGTATTAATCTCAGGCCTTTTCTACGCTGCGGGCCAAGCCGTCGCGTACGTCGCCTTGGGTGGCGCGCTCGTCGGAAGCCTCTTGGCCGTGCCTCCCGTCGCCCATTGGCTTCAGAAATATATGGTCCAGCTTATCGGGCCGATCCTGATTGTCGCGGCCCTCTTCCTGCTCGAACTCCTCGATATGCAATTCGGGAGCGGGCGCATGAAACAATGGGTGCAGGCGCGCGCGGAAACCGCCGGCCTCTGGATCGCCGCCGCGTTGGGAATCGTGTTTGCCATGACCTTCTGCCCCACCACCGCCGCCCTCTTCTTCGGCACCCTCATCCCCCTCGCCATCGAACACGAATCCAGGTTTCTGCTGCCGCTATTCTACGCGGGAGGCGTCGCCCTGCCCGTCATGGCTTTCGCGGTGCTCATCGCCTTCGCGGCGAGTAAAGTAGGAAAGGTGTTCGCGCGCGTCAGCCACGTTGAACTGTGGGCCCGTCGCGCCACCGGCGGAATTTTTCTATGCGTCGGAATCTACTTTACCCTGGCCTATACCCTGGGCGTTCTAACCCATCGCTAACTTAAGTACTCAGGCTCCCTGAAACGCCCGGGCTTCGCCCGCATCTCTTGCCTAGAGCATTTTGGCAAAATAGGGGTGCAGTTCTGCCATTACCGTTTCAGAGACCGTAGCGGGAAAGTACCTATTTGGCCTGCACAAGGGGCTTGGCAGTTTACGCTGAAAGCGTTAAATTCCTCAGCCCAGGGTTCGCGGAGCGTACCCTGGGTCAAGGAAATCGAAGATCTTTACCCTGAAAGGGTTCAACGTTACTGTGTAACCCTTTCAGGGTAAAGATCTTTTGATGCATTCTCAACCCAGGGTGGCGCGCTTTGCGCTGACCCTGGGCTGAGGAATTTAACGCATTCAGCGTAAACCGCCGACGGGTAACGGTAAAGAAGGGTATCTGAAAATCTAAGTGGTAGTAATAAAACTGCATGTCTAAAGAACTAATTGGGAGGTAGATAAAACCGAGGCAGGGTTTCGAGGAATTATAGTCCTAACCGGGGGCACGCTTCGTATCGGATCACAGGATCGTTGCGTTGTTGTACGGTGCCGTTTCGAGCGAGGGTCGTCATCGTGCAGACTGGGCGTCCTCTTGCGGGGCCTCGATTATTGGATTTGGCGCATGTATTGGATTTAGCGCATGCGTCGCACGGCTGCTGCTTCCAACGGTATCCTCTGGGTTAAAGCTCGATCCAGGCCGTGGTGTGACATTGAAGAATGTCTTCTTTGTTGCGGAAGGATATGGCGGCGGTGGGACAGGCTTCGACGCATTCGGCTGCCGACTTCTTAAGGCCATCGTCAAGACTATTGTCGAAGGGGACCTTGATTTCCATCTCGAAGCCGCGCCCGATGAATGCCAAGCCGATGCTCTCGTCGTATTTCTCGGCGATTGCCACGCACAACCCGCACCGGATGCATTTCCCCGGCTCAAGCATGACGTCGCCCACGCCGACGATTTCGTAGTTCTGTTCCTCGCCGCCTTTATATTTTTTCTTCTCGGCGCCATATTCGGTGGCCCACTTGCGCAAGCCGCAGGAAACCCGTTTGCGGCAATCGCAATGCAGGCAACGCCCCGCCTCGGTCTGGGAGTCGACCAAATCTTTCAGTTCGGTTTCGACGACTTCCATCGCTTCCGTATTTTCATTCTGCTCCCGCATCTTCTCCATGTCGGGCATGGGGAGTTTGCCGTATTTCGACAGAAACAGTTTCGGCTCCGGGTTGGGCCGGTTGCTCTTGAGATAACGGTCCACCCAGGCCGCGGTGTTTTTTCCATTGCCCACGGCGCGCACTGCCAGTTTGTGCTCCTTGGCTTCAAATACTTTTCCGCCCGGCTTGGCTACGTCGGGACATGCGGCGATGATTGCGTCGTGCTTTTCAACCAGCGTCTCGAGGTCGCCGTTCACGCAATGGCCGTACTCGAACTGCACACCCAGCTTTTCGATCTGGGCAACCTCGGCGTCGAGCACATGCAGCGGAAACTCTTCTTCGGGGAGGTGGCGCCATCTGCCGCCGGCCTTCTCGTCTTCTTCGTAGATCGTACAGGCGTGGCCGCTCTTGCGCAGAACCCACGCCGCGGCCATCCCCGTCAGGCCACCGCCGATAATTCCGACCGAGTGGCCCGAATCCGGCGGACACTCCAGCAACTCAGGGTTTTCCGTCTGCGCCCGTTGCGCGACGGTCCGGTGCAGTTGCCGAATCTCCATGGTCGTGTCGTAGCTCTTGCGGCGGCAGGGGCTTTCGCAGGGCGCAGGGCACACGTAGCCGAGGGTCCACGGAAACACTAGGCCCTCGGTGACCGTGTAGGCGGCCTCGTCAAATTCGCCGTCATAAATCTGGCGCATCATCACGGGAATGTTCATGGACGCGGGGCAGGTATGCGCGCAGGGCGCTTCGCAGTCCCCCACATGCTCGCTGATCGTCAGTTCCAGCACATCTTTGCGCGCCGCGCACACGTCGCCGCTATCCGTTTCGATCTCCATGCCATCCACGGCGATGGTCGAACACGAGGGAAGGAGCTGGCCGCTTCGGGATTCGCGCATCACGCACAACATGCACGAATTCATCGGCCGGACGCCTTCCCAATAGCATAACGTGGGGACTTCGATTCCCATATCGCGCACCGCGTGAAGAAGCGACGTTCCGGGTTCGACTTCGACTTCTTGATTATTGATTTTGAGCTTGGGCACGAGATCTACATTCCTAGGTCTATCGCGATCCGGCTAGGATAGCGTCTGTGGGACAAACCGGCAGGCACGCGTCGCATCGGGTACACACATCCAAATCGATATCGTGAAGTTTGAACGGCGCCGTTTCGATGCAATCCACGGGGCAAACCTGCGCGCACTTGGTGCACCCGATACAGGTGTCGATTATCCAATAATCGATGAGTGGCTTACACTTGCCCGCTGGGCACTTGCCATTTACATGGGCTATAAATTCGTCTTTGAAGTATTTCAGCGCGGTCAGAACCGGGTTCGGCGCGGTCTTCCCCAGGCCACACAGGCTCTGTTTCGCTACCGCTTGGCCGAGTTCATCAAGCAATTCGAGATCGCTCTCCTTGCCCTTTCCCTCGCACAGACGCGTCAGCATCTCAAGCATCCGCTTCGTGCCGATACGGCACGGGGTACACTTTCCGCAGGATTCGTCTTGCGTAAAGGAGAGGAAATAGCGGCACATTTCGACGATGCAATCCGAATCATCCAGCACGATGATGCCGCCCGAGCCCATCATGGCGCCGATTTCGGACAGGGCCTCGTAATCCACGGGGGTTTCGCCGAGGGATGCCGGAATACACCCCCCCGAAGGACCCCCGACGAGCATGGCTTTGAATTCGCGTCCATCAGCGATGCCGCCGCCAATATCGTGAACGATTTGGTTGATGGTAATACCCATCGGCACTTCGATCAGGCCGCCGTGACGAATTTTTCCGGCGAGCGAAAAGACCTTCGTCCCCTTGCTCTTATCGGTGCCCTTCGCCGCGAAGGCCTCGGCGCCGTTGCGGAAGATCCACGGCACCATGGCAAGCGTTTCGGTATTGTTGATAAGCGTGGGGCACCCGTACAGCCCCTCGACCGCGGGATATGGTGGACGAATGGAGGGCATTCCGCGCTTGCCTTCCATGGAGGCGATGAGCGCCGTTTCTTCGCCGCACACGAACGCTCCCGCGCCCTCCTTGACCTTGAGGTGAAGTGAGGTTCCGCTGCCGAGGATATTGTCCCCGAGCAGTCCCGCCTCCTCGCAATCGAGAATGGCCTGGCGTATGCGCTTCGTCGCAAGCGGGTACTCTGCCCGGATGTATAGGTAGCCCACATCCGCGCCGACGGCGAGCGCGCTGATCACCATACCCTCCAGCACACGATAGGAATACGACTCCAGAATCATGCGATCCATAAACGCACCTGGATCGCCCTCGTCGCCGTTGCAGATAATATATTTCTGATCGCCCGGCGCGCCGTGTACGAACTGCCACTTGCGCCCGGTCGGGAATCCCGCACCGCCCCGTCCGCGCAGCCCGCTGTCCGAAAGTTCCTGGATGATGCGCTCCGGCGACCAGCGATTTTTCATCGAGCCGTTGGCATCGGGCAGGCCGCCTTTGTGCTTGGACAAAATCGCGGCCCCCGTCGTCTTGCCGAACAGGAGCTTCTCGACCGCCATGAATCCGCCTTTTTGCAGATACTCGTCCAAGCTGGCCGGATCGATCTCGCCCCTGAACTCGGTCGCGATATGATCTTGATGGCCGAGGAAGGAGGAGACGTAGCCCTCGCGCACTTCGTTGTCGTGGCGTTCCAGAACGCCCTGGCCGTCTTCGCCGTACAGGCGATCGGTCCAACGAACGGCCGCGGAGCGGAGCCACTTGATGGGATTTTTCGGCTTGAAATGGCGCGCGATAATATCGGCGACGTTTTCCGGATCCACTTTCGCGTACAGGGCGGGCTTTTTGCCGGGCTCGATAATTTCAATGACCGGAATCTGATGACACATATGCACGCAACTGACGTGCTTCACGGGGATGTCGGAATTAAGCTCGTCCAGCGCGCGAAGCACGGCCGCTTCTATCTTGTCGCTACCGCCCGCGATGCAACAGGAATCAAGCCCGACGCGAATCTCCGAGCCGTTGTCGACCACTGTGACGGTGAGGTCCGCCTGGGCCAGGAACCG
>JAPYPO010000201.1 GCA_029937645.1 Candidatus Hydrogenedentota bacterium | reverse complement strand
CTACAAGATCGCCCATCATGCGCCTCAAGGTGGACTCCCGCCGGATCCGCGCCTTATACACGTAACCGCCCCGCCCCTTGACCTTCGAGGCGTAGCCTTTGTCCACCATAATATTCATCATCGTGATGACAGAGGTGTGCGCCAGCTTGCGGAAGTTGTCTTCCAGAGAATCGCGGACCTCCCGGACCGTCATCGGCCCTTCGCGCCACAGGCGCTTCAAGATTTCCAATTCCAACTCGGTAGGATGGGGCAATTGACGTCTCGCCATGGGTCTCGATTCCTTTTCGTTCCGATGCAGCACCGACCGTATTCTAATTCCTTAGAACGAATCTACCGCAATCGCGCCCAGATGTCAAGAACTTTTCTAATTAGTTAGAAAATTAACCCTCAGATTAAACGGGAGCACCTGAATGTGGGACCGAAAAGTGGCCTCGAGATCAGGAGTGTTTCTTAGGAGGGAGCGTAAGCGACTGCGGCTCCTCTTAAAGACAGAGTTATTTGGGTGGCGCGCTTCGCGCTGACCCTGGGCCGAAGAAAATAACGTTTTCAGCGCAAACCGCCGAAGAGTAATGGCAAAGAAGGTCCTCTGAAAATTTCAGCGGTAGGAACAGAACTGCACCCCAAGAAAGAGAACCTCGTCTTGTCCTGTCAAGACGCTTCCTTTGGGTCTACCCCGCTCGAATATCCTTCAGATGCATCTGAATCGTCGTCTCCCCGCGCCACGTATTCAGCTTCGGAGAAAACGCCACATCCACCTGCTCAGGAAACCCCTCATTCGGAATCATATCCGCCATTCCGAATCCAATCCCCTCAATCACCCGGCCCCCCTGCTCAAACAAAATCTTCAAATGCCCGCCACGCAACTCTCGAACAGACCCCTCAGGGACACGCAGCCCATAACAGCAGAACACCGGCGCCGGGTTCGCCTGACCGTAAGGCTCAAGCAATTCCAGCGCGCCCATGAGTTGTCCGTCTAATTCAGACAACGAAATCTGGGCGTCGATCCGAATCTCGCGATACCGTGGACCCTCCTCCATAACCTCCCGCGCGTGCGCTTCCATCGCCTCCGAGAAACCCGCAATCTTCTCCTCCGGCAGCGAGAAACCCGCGGCCGCGTGGTGACCGCCGAATCGATCCAAATACTTCTGGCACACGCTCAGCCCTCCGACCATATCAAAATCCGGAGTACTGCGCGCCGACGCTTTCCCAACGCCCTTTTCGTCCACTGCAATCAGTAAGACGGGCCGGCCAAAGGCATGCTGAATCTTCGACGCCACAATCCCGATCACCCCAGGATGCCAGCCACGGCGCGCCGCAACAATCGTGCGCCGCGCGTCATCGAAATTCGCATCCAATTCACCCAGAATATCCTCGTAGATGCGCCGCTCGACATCCCGCCGTTCCAAATTCGCGTTATTCAAATCACGCGCCAAGACGCCGGCTTCCCCGTCCGAGTCTGTCAGTAACAACTGCAGCGCCGCTTCCGCGCTCCCCATTCGTCCCGCTGCATTGATGCGTGGACCCAACTGAAACGCGATATCCTCCGCGCGCAACTCCCGCATCCGCACACCCGCCTTCTCCGCCAGCGCATTCAGCCCGATACTGCCCTCCGCCCGCAACTCGTCCAAGCCCCGGGCCACGAGAGCCCGGTTTCCATCACGAAGCGGAACTAAATCCGCCACAACGCCCAGCGTCGCCAGACCGGCTTCGTGCAACTCCCCGTTGAGCGCCTGCGAGAGCATCAAGGCCACAACCGACCCCGACGCATCCACAAACGGTCCATCCAGCGCGTCTCGCTTCGGGTTCACCACCGCCACCGCCTCGGGCAGGTCGCCATCCAACGCATGATGATCCGTTACAATTAAATCGATACCATGTTCTGCGGCCCGATCCGCCGCTCCGTAGGCCTTTGATCCGTTATCAACCGTAACGATCACATCGACACCATCGGTCTTCGCCCGATTCACTGCCTCCGGAGTAAGCCCGTAGCCATCCGAAAAACGGTTGGGTAACCCGCACGACACCGTGGCCATCCCGAAGCGGTCCAACCCACGCTTCAGCGTCGCCGTCGCCGAAATCCCGTCCACATCGTAATCGCCATAAATAAGGACATGCTGCCCGCGCGTCCGGGCTTCGCGCAGGCGCTCGACAGCCGCATCCATTCCCGTCAAAGAAAAGGGATCGGGTAACGCCGTCGATCGGGGTTCAAGAAATTGCTTGCCCGCAGCGACGGAACGAACACCACGCGTCCACAGCAAATGCGCCACCACAGGCGAGACACCCAGCCCCTCCGCCAGCGCCGCAGTGTCCTTGCGTTCCGCCTCCGCGATATGCCATTTCGCCAGCACCGGACTCGGCTTCAAAATACCGCCCTCGCCTGCTCAAGAATCACCGCCTCGACCTCCTCCAACGTCATCGACGTCGTGTCCAAAACCAACGCATCCTCAGCCGCGCGAAGCGGCGACGCATCCCGGTTTCGGTCGCTTTCGTCCCGCGCGTGAATCGTGACCTTCAGTTGAGCCTCTTCAACAACAACGCCCTCTTCCCGCAACTGCTCCGCCCGCCGCCTCGTCCGAGCCTCCAGCGAGGCATCCAGAAAAATCTTACACCGCGCCTGTCGAAAAACAACCGTCCCCATATCCCGCCCTTCCGCCACCACCCTGCCTTGCGCCCCAAACGCGCGTTGCAGTTCGACCAAGCGCTCGCGAACCTCCGGAATCCCATCCAGCGCGCGGATCTTAGAGGTCAGCGGCTCCGCGCGAATTTCCAGGGTCACATCCTCGCCATCCACACTCACCTTCAACGATTCTCCATCCGACAAAAGCGACAGATCCATCGCCCGCGTTGACGCGACAAGCGCTTCCCGATCCTCCATGTCGATTCCATCGCGTAGCGCGCGCCACGTAGCCGCCCGGTACATCGCCCCCGTATCCAAAAACGTGAAGCCCAGCGCCTTCGCAACCCGGCGCGCAATCGTACTCTTTCCCGAACCGGCGGGGCCATCAATAGCCACGATAGTATCAGCAGGCATTGCGCCACCCCGGGCTATAGCCGATGGGAAAATTACCTCCCATCGCTGCTACGCACGCAATGGCAGGACACCCGATAGGATTCCTCGCCACACTATCCCTCGCCAATTCCGGTCTTCTCCCGAAAGTAGCGTTTCTCACTCGTCCCGGTATCCTCCGTCACAACCAAATTCCGCCCGGCCTCTTCACCCTCGGCAAGATAAAAGCGCTCTGACACGATCCGCACACCGCTTCCAAACGCCCCTTTGACCTCCGGTGGATCATCATAGTTGTCACTCGGTTCCTCGATAGAAACATTATATTCAAACATCAGCTTTTCCGAATCTCGCCGAATCTCTTCTTTCAACCGCCCGGCCATCTCACCGTAATTCAGGAGGCGTTGCTTTCGGCTATCGATAGTCCGAAGCATCAACCGCATAAAGGTCGCGCCCAACCGATCCGCCAGCGGATCCCCCGGGGGGCGCCTGCGCGCCGTAGCGACGAGGCGCTCCAAGATTTTCGCTTTGGAGGAAGGCGTCGCGCCGTCTTCGTCCAAACTCCCCGCTTTCCCCAACATTTTCCGAAGGCCCACTTCCCGAGACTCAAGATCCTCGTAAATCGTCTTACGCTCCAAGAGCCAGTTCACCTTCTTCGTCCGAAGCCGCTCGATAGAGCCCACGGGCATCGTTGCCCTCGTCCCCCCTTGTTCCAACTTGTCAGACATGCTTAGAATTTCGGCCCGCTCCGTAGCTAAATCGGAATCCCGCATGTCCTCCGGGTCCATCTCAAGCAATTCCGCGCGCAATTCCTTCAGCGCGCTGCTAATCGATTCGGCGGCACGGTTCGACCGGTTGCCCCGTGCCCGGGCCGCTTCGATCAACTGATCTTCGGCGCTGTCAGTCAACGCATCAATACTTGCGATAACGCGGTTAAGAAACACCATCCGCCGCTGCAGCGCATTCATCTCCTCAACCTGCTTCCGGAGTTTATCGCCGCCGAACATAAACATAATCGCGGCCATGGAAAAATGTTCCCATTCCGCTGACGTGAGTTGCATCAGATTGTGAAGATTGGCCAGACGCCGTTCCCGTCGCCGGACCGCTCCCACCAAGCGCTGCGCCTCGGGGTTCACCGATTCCCCGTAGAAATCCGAACGAATCTTCCACGGTAAGATGACGGTCAATTCCCGCTGATCCGACGGTTGAAAGCGTTTCGCTGAAAGCGAACCCGAGGCCGTGAATTCGCCACCCTGTGCCTCGTTGCCAATCGAAATCACCGCCCCCCCATAGGTTCCAGACACCGCATTATCCTGAATACGTACTTCCATCCCCCCAAAAACCATCTTGGGATTCTCCGAGCCGCAGGCAATCGTTCGGCCCCGCTTCGCTATGACGGAGGCGTTGTTAATGATATTACGGCATCGTATGTCCCCATCCCGCACCACCGCAACACCCGCGATATTTTCCCGCACCTCGCAATCCTTGCTCGCCGCCACACGCCCCAAGACATACCCGCCTATCCAGCACGAGCCATCCTCGATCACCACCATGTGATCATCGGGCACATGATCCAATATTTTCGTATCCCCCTTTAGCGTAAGAACCGGGCCGCGGCCAGGCATGTCCAGACCCGCGAAGGTCTTCACCAGCCGCGTACTCGCCTGCTTTATATCATCGGAGGACACGTACACCACAGAATTTTCCAGCCCCGCCAAGCCCGGCGCCGGATCCTGGCCAGTACGCACATCTTCGAAGCCATTGATCTTCCCCGTAAGCAGAGAATCCACCCGGGAAAAGAATGCACCGTCCTGGTTCGCTTCCGATATCAACTGGGCAACCGCGATCAAGAAATCGAGTTCGCTGCGGTGCAAGCGTTCGGGACCCCGCCGCTGCGATTGACGAATGACCCGCCGCAACAATGGCTGCTGCCTTTGCCCCTCCGTAGTAGATTTGGGAGAGGATAGGTGGGTCTTCCAATGCTCCAACTTTTCCGGCACAGCTTTGAAAGACTCGCGCGCCGCAGGCTCTAAAACGTACGAGTCATACCAAGCAGCGCACGCGGCAGCTTCTTCCAGGGAGAGGGCCTCGATCCGTTCGGAATCAGCGGCGGCCACATACTTCAGGAGGTTGGTGAACATAGTCAGGCCAGCCTCCGGAGGGAGAGATCGGCCCTAACGTCCAATGGTCGATCCCGCAAGCAGTTCTGTTGACCCAATTCGCATGGGCCACATACTACACGCTTTTGCAGATACTTTCTACGTAGGGAGGCCTTAAAATTCCAATTTCCGTTACGATGCCCGCAATCAACGAGGCCGGCGTAACATCAAAGGCCGGATTGTAGACGTCGATTCCCACCGGAGCGGTCCGCCGCCCAAACCCATTCGTCACTTCTTCCGCGTCCCGCTGCTCGATAGGAATTTCATCCCCGGTCGCGAGACTCGGGTCGATCGTCGACAGGGGCGCGGCGACATAAAAGGGAATGCCATGAGCCTTCGCAAGAAGCGCCACACCGTACGTACCTATTTTGTTCGCCGCGTCTCCATTCGCCGCGATGCGATCCGAACCGACTAGACACAACTGGATACGACCCTCTTTCATCACCTGCGCGGCCATGTTATCGCAGATAAGCGTCACGTCAATGCCAGCCTTCTGCAACTCCCAAGCCGTGAGGCGCGCGCCCTGCAGAAGCGGCCGCGTTTCATCCGCATAAGCCCGAAACCCCCGGCCTTTCTCGTGTGCGCGAAACATCACCGCCAGCGCCGTTCCATAATCCGCCGTCGCCAAGCCCCCCGCATTGCAGTGCGTTAACACCCCATCGCCCTCGCCAATCAAGGGCGCGCCATGCTCCCCAATCGCCCGGCACAAGCGCTTGTCTTCCGCAAGAATCTCCACCGCCTCCGCCTCAAGAAGCGAAAAAATATCCGCGTCTCCAGAGTCCGGGGAGGCTGCGCCCAATACCCGCCGCATACGATCCAGCGCCCAGAAAAGATTAACCGCCGTCGGACGAGACGTCGCAAGATAGTCTGCCGCCGCCAAGGCCGCGTCGCGCATGGAAAGGCCTCCGACCGCGCACCGCTCCCGCGCACCCACCAATACCCCCAGCGCCGCGCACACCCCTATCGCCGGTGCCCCCCGCACACGAAGCGACTTGATCGCCTCCCAAACCGACTCTTCGGTAGCCAAGGTGATTTCGCGTAACTCGTTCGGCAACAGCGTCTGATCCACGATGACCAACTCGCTATCCGTCCAGCGCAGGGTTTCGATAGGCACAGTGTTCAATACTCCAGCAAAGCATCATATAGAAGTCTGCCGCGTCGGATCCGCCTCCTCGCAATGAGAAGTCGGGAGAACTCAGAATACATTGACAAAAATTGTGTAAAGCGTTTTACTGATCCTGAGAATTCGGAAACCAGGATTCATGAAGGCTACCCTGGGTAATTGGACACGATGCGTTGAAGCCTGTAAATCAACATCGAATAGAACGGCCTCAACCGCCAAACGACTTCCGAATCTTCTTCATAAAACGCAGGTGCAGCGGATACGTCTTCGTATCGCTCAATTCCTCGAACCGCTTAATCATTTCTTTCTGCTCGCGCGACAGCTTCGTGGGGGTCTCTACCTGAATCTTCACGATCTGATCGCCCTGGCGGTATCCGCGAATATCCGGGATGCCCATGCCCCGCAGTTTGAACAACGTCCCGGACTGCGTGCCCGCCGGAATCTTCAGTTCCGCTTCACCGTTGAGGGTCGGAACGCGGATAGTTGACCCCAAGATCACTTGCGGAAAACTCACCGGAACCTGGCAAAGAATATCGTTGCCCTCGCGTTCAAACAAGTCGTCCGGCTTCACCTCCATAAAAATATACAGATCGCCGCGAGGCCCACCGTTCCGCCCAGGCTCCCCTTCGCCGCGCAGACACAAGCGCGAGCCCGTGTCCACCCCGGCCGGTAGATCGACCGACAGCTCCCGGTCCATTTCCACCTGACCCTCGCCCCGGCACCGTCGGCATGGGTCCTTAATCATCTGTCCCACGCCATGGCAGACCGGGCAGGTGCGGCTGATGCTGAAAAAGCCCTGGGCCATACGGACCTGCCCTTGCCCCTCACATTGCCGGCACGTTTCCGCCGAAGATCCCTTTGCAGCGCCCGAGCCGGAGCAATCGCCGCAATTTTCCTTTCGCGCAAAATGCACACTCTTCTTCGTACCCGCCGCCGCCTCCTTGAGCGACAGGTTCACACGGTATTCCAGAT
>JAPYPO010000779.1 GCA_029937645.1 Candidatus Hydrogenedentota bacterium | reverse complement strand
TCCCCTTACCGAAGCCGACGCCGGTACCTACGTCGCCTCGTTCGACGATGGCGACGCGAAGGTAGCAAACACGTTTACACTCAACTTGGAGGTTCTGCCAGAAGGTACTGCAGTACCTGCATCGACGAATTGGACGCTATTCATTACGATGTTGGCTATACTCCTAACCGGCGCCGCTCTTATGTATGGGCGCAAGAGAGGATTGGGCGCTAAGGATTAATATTCGCCTTCCCAAACCGTTCTTATCTTCAGACCAATCGGGCCGCTGGCGAACTCGCTAGCGGCTCTTCCTGCTCAAAGGGCACACGGGAACCACCCCAGAATCCCCTGTTCGGAACGAACGCGGCATTCGGGCGGTGTCGAGCCGAGGAAAGCCGGTAGAGGCGCTCACAGGCGAGCAGAGAGGTTGATTAAGTTACGGCGTAAACATTCACAAAGTACATCGAAAAGATTTGTCGCAATTCTGTCGCAACTCGTGACTACAAAAACCGGTTACTGTCCCCAGATTCCCGATTCCCAGATTCATAAACTCAGCGCAAGAATCTAATTGACAAAATACACAACCTGAGGTATTCTGGCCCAATAGCATAATTCGTAGTTTCAAGAAAATTGAGTGCTGTGTTGCGATTTACAATGACCGCAGAATGCTAACGCCCAAAATGCGATAGGAGGTGGCATTGGGACAGGTTGCACCACATTAAAAGTTGGACCTTAAAGGAGTGACTGTCAAAGATAGGTATTTAATGAAAACCTAAATAAGGGGACAGCATCATGAAACGCACAGGATTTACTCTCATCGAATTATTGGTTGTGATAGCCATAATCGGAATATTGGCTGCAATCTTGTTGCCCGCCTTAGCCCGGGCGCGGGAAGCCGCGCGCCGTGCCAGTTGCGCCAACAACCTCAAGCAATGGGGCATCATCTTGAAGATGTATGCGAACGAATCTGCCCAGGCAAAGTATCCCATCGAGTCCCGATTCAGCATGCATCAAAGCTATGACTGCGAGGATCCGGATCTCCCCGCCGCCGAACTAGTCATGCGGGGCACGGACAGGTTCCCGATGCCCAATGCGGTGTATCCCGAGTACTGGAACGATGTCAATCTCGAAGTATGCCCCTCGGATTCCAATGATAAGGCGCTGGATAGACAGAACGAATTCGGCACAGATATCACCGCGGTGGTTTGCAGTCCGGCCTCGTTAGATGCACTATCTTTCACTCTAGTCGACGATGCGAGGGGCAGATTCTTCCATCCGCTCCGTGCATTATCTTCATACCATTACTTAGGTTTTGCGCTAGATAGATCGGATATGAACGATCCACTATTTGACAAGTCTGGAAACGGCACTGCGCAGTGCTTTGAGGGCCTCGTTATGCCGATCCAACTTGAGATGCAGGAAGCCTTGAAACACTGGACCCCAATAAATCAAGGGGTCACTTACCCTATAGACCCCCCGTCTGTGGCTTACCAAGATATTATGGACCAGGAC
>JAPYPO010000200.1 GCA_029937645.1 Candidatus Hydrogenedentota bacterium | reverse complement strand
ATTGAGGGTAGTCCATGCCAATTGAATGGGGTTAGCTGGGGACGTTGTCTCTGGCTGCAGCTACGCCGCGCTAAGTTCTTCGTGGCGAAATCGAGTCGGGAATTGACCACGAAGGGCGCCAAGAGCAGGAAGGGTATTCGATCTCGGCCCGGCGTTGATGTACATTCGTCTCACGATGCGTCGATTCTATGCAAATAAAAGAGAGAATGAGGGATGACAAGGACGCCGGCCACATGACGGACTTGGTCTCTCGGACGGCCGCGTTTATCGGCACCCTCTCCGTCCTGCTCTGCTCTGCGGGCTGCCCGAGCGCTCCGCCGCCAGACCTGGAACCCCAACCGGAGGGCCTTGGGGTTCACTGGCTTCGTTTCGCGCAGATCTCCGACACGCAGGCGGCGGATGAGGAAAGCCCAGCGCGCTCGGTACGCGGAGACCGCGTCATTACCAATTCGTGGCGGCCACAGGAAGGCTACGTGTTGCAGACGCTGGACGCGACGGTGCGGGTCTTGAGGGAACGCCATGCGAACCCGGCGAATCCACCCGTCGATTTTGTCGTGTTCACGGGAGACTTGGCGGACAGTGCGCAGGAAAACGAGCTACGTTGGGTTATCGACACGATGGACGGGCGGCTCGTGACGCATGACTCGGGCGAACTGGACGGCGCGCTGCGGCAGGTTCCGCCGGAGGAAAACCCAAAACTGATGTTTCAAGCGGAGGGCGTCGGCGCTATTCCATGGTACTCCGTATTCGGCAATCATGATTTTCACGCGTCGGGGGTATTTCCGATCGACCGGAATTCTCTCGATTCGGCCACCTGGTTTGCTCCGCTCTTCGGAACGATCGCCTCGCTGTTGGGATACATGGATCTGCGCCCGCCCCTGGGCGTCCTGTTTCCCACGGGCGCGCAGAGTCCGGCCATCATCGAGGCGCGCGCCGAACAGATTGATCCGGAGACACTCCAACTCCGGATGGAAGACCTCTTCGCGGGCCCCATCGTTCAAGATAGCGACCGCCGGTATGCCTCCAGAATTTCCTTTATGGAGGCTCACTTCGATACCGATACGCTGCCCGTAGGACACGGGTTCACGCAGGCCAATCTTGATTCGGGCGACGCGCGTTATTCGGTGCGGCCCAAGGCCGAAGTTCCGGTGCGGCTCCTTGTAATCGATACCGTAGCGCCGGGCTCCACCTTCAAGCTTCCCTATCACTTCGGTACGATGACCTGCGAGCAGTTCGAGGGATTCGTCAAGCCCGAAATCGAGGCCGCGCACGCCGCTGGGGAGTTTGTGCTAATCGCCTCGCATCATCCAAGCGAAGATTTCGACATCCCGCATCCAGAAAATGTCATCTCGACCCAGGAGTGGCGGGCCTACTTGGCCGGTCAGCCGAACATCATCGCGCATGTGGCCGGACACACCCACCGCCACAGGGCCAGGCGCATCGACGGGCGCTACCCCTATCTTGAGATCGAGACGGCCTCCATTATCGACTACCCGCAAGAGGGGCGCATCCTCGATCTGTTCTTCATCGAGGAAACGAACTCCATCCGGATCGAATCGACCACCTTCAGCCATATGGAGAATCCCACCGCCCTGTCCGCAGAGTCGTTTCGGCGCGCGGCGGTTGATGTAGAATTCGCAGGCATGTACGGACTGGCGGATGGGCTGGACACGCTATTTCCCGAGGTTGTATATCGAGACAAAGCGGGCGCGTCGGCTGTGGAGGACTGGGTGAGCCAACAGGCAACCTCTCCTGACGAACGCTACGGCAGCGAATCGGACCGCGAATTTAGTTTTACCTTCGCGAAGCCTTGAGCAGGCCGGATTGGCAAGTAGGAAATATATATATTGGCGAACCTACCAGCCGGGGCCTCTAATGCGTGAAGGCATGACAAATTCGACACTTCGTGATCGGTTCGGAATAGAGAATAAGAACGCTGCGCAGGCTACCAAGATCTTAGCGCGGCGTAGCCGCAGCCAATGAGTGTCACGCAAAGACGCAAGGGCGCAAAGAGGCTTTGACTTGGAGGGTGGACATACCGCCGGTCGGAGTTCATTGCGCCCTTGCGTCTTTGCGGGGGATTTTCTTGATAACTTTGGCCTGCTAAATCGTCTCTCTTGCCTTGGATACCTCTAAGGTTATTGTTATCAGCTAGATACAAAGCATTGATTTGTTTGATAGCTGGGACAAACTACGCTGTGACATATTGTGTCACAGCCTTTGGTTTGTTCGGTGATTGTTTGATAACTGAAGCAAACTTCGATCGCCAAGCTACCGCAAATCCTGCATGTTGCCGATGCCTACCGTCCCGAGCGACCAATAACTTGGATGTTACTTGAAGCCTTTGCTCTGTGAGAACGGAATGTAGACAACTGTGACTAAAGGAATTCAAAAACCCGTGAAAAACCTCCAGAACCTACCTGGCGACGACGCCATCCCCTCAGATAATAGCCACAGGAAAATTGACTTTAGGGCCCAAATTCACCATTATGGTGGTTGTTATTCGGGTTAACGATCCTCGCTTTCTCTTGGGTCTATTCGGCGATGAAATGGGAGAATGTGTCCAGCGCTGGCTTCGGTCGGCGCCCGAAACTACGGATCAATAATCGGCTTTATTGGGGGATAAGGCGCTAAGAGGCTTTGTAGTGAATAAGATTATTCGAACAGTAATCGCGTTATCCGTAGGGATCAATCTGGCCGTCATGTCCGGCGGTGCCACGCGCGAACCCCCTCAGGCGCTGAAGTTCAATCGTGATATTCTGCCCATTCTGTCAGATAAATGTTTCCACTGCCACGGCCCTGACAGCCGTGGTCGCAAAGCGGGCCTCCGGCTCGACCAGCATGAATCGGTGTTGTCCGTTCTGGGTTCGGGGCTGCCCGAAGACAGCGAACTGTTTTTCCGCATCACCACCGATGACCCCGAAAAGCGGATGCCGCACAAGAATGCGACGAAGAAACTCACCCTGACAGAACGAGACGCTCTCGCGCGATGGGTTCGCGAAGGGGCGCCGTATGAAAAGCACTGGGCCTTCATACCGCCGGCGCGCCCCGAGCTGCCGAAGGTATCCAAGTCGCGGTGGCCGGAAAACGGCATTGATTACTTCATCCTGAAACGGCTGGAAGACGAGGGGCTGAGTCCCTCGCCGCGCGCCGACCGGGCCACTCTTCTGCGCCGCGTCTCGCTGTACCTGACGGGATTACCCCCGGCACCCGCCGAATCGGACGCTTTCCAGAACGACAAATCTCCCGACGCTTATGAGAAAGTAGTTGACCGACTGCTGGCGTCGCCGCGCTACGGCGAGCACATGGCGCTGACTTGGCTGGAGACCGCGCGTTACGCCGACACCGATGGTTTCCAGAATGATCGCTTTCGCTACATGCATGTCTGGCGCGATTGGGTTATCGAGGCGATGAACAATAACCTGCCTTTTGATGAATTTGTGATCGACCAACTCGCGGGTGATATGCGGCCCGACGCAACCTTGCGGCAACAAATCGCCACGGGATTCAACAGGAACCACCGCATCAATTCCGAAGCGGGATCCCTTCCCGAAGAGTGGCATGCGGATATTGTTATGGACCGGGTCGAGACCCTCGGTACGGTATTTATGGGGCTCACCGTGGGGTGTGTGCGCTGTCACGACCACAAGTACGATCCCATACCGCAGGAGGAATACTACGGACTCTACTCCCTATTCAATAACGTCCCTGAATGGGGGCTGGGCCCCAACAACGGGAATAGTCCGCCCCTTATCACCGTGCCCGAGAATTGGCCCAATCTTTCGCCCGAAGAGGATCGCCTCATCAATCCCGCTTCCTTGGAACTGGTATCGAGCCAAGGTGTCACGGTCCGTCCGCTCCCCGGCGACAAAAATACGGTCATGGTCATGCAAGAGATGGCGATACCGCGCCCCACCTACGTTCTCCGGCGGGGCCAGTACGACAGTCCCGACACCAGCAAGCTCATCCCGCCCGGCGTGCCCCGGGTACTGCTGCGAGAAAACGAGACCCCGCCGACGGATCGCCTCGAACTGGCGAAATGGCTCGTGGAGCCTTTGAACCCCCTCGGGTCGCGGGTCGCGGTAAACGGGTACTGGCAACATTTCTTCGGCACGGGGATCGTCAAGACGGTCGAGGATTTGGGGACTCAAGGCGAATACCCATCGCACCCGGAGCTGCTCGATTGGTTGGCGACGGAATTTATCCGCCTGGACTGGAGCGTCAAAGCGATGCACAAGAAGATTGTCATGAGTGCGACGTTCCGCCAATCCTCGGCGGTATCTGCGGAAGTCTTGGAACGGGATCCCGATAATCGCCTGCTGGCGCGCGGTCCCCGCGTACGTTTGTCCGGCCAGCAACTGCGAGACCAGGCCCTGTTCGTAAGCGGGTTATTGGTCGAAAGACTTGGCGGCCCCCCCGTTAAACCCTATATGCCCCCTGGCTTATGGGAGTCCATCAGCAACGCCGTATATAATCAAAGCAAAGGCAACGGCCTCTACCGCCGCAGCCTATACACCTACTGGCGCCGCACAACGCCGCCGCCAAGCATGATGACGTTTAACGCTGGCAATCGGGAGATCTGTACGGTGCGCACCGAGAAGACGAACACGCCGCTGCAGGCGCTGACGCTCATGAATAACGTGTTGTATATTGAATCGGCGCGGTTCTTGGCCGAGCGCATGATTCGGGCGAGCGGCGGCCTGGATGAACAACTGGCGGACGGGTTTCTGCGCATCACGGCGCGGCGGCCGGATTCGGAAGAGGCGTCCGATTTGCGCCGGGCCTTCGACACGTTCCGGTCCCAATTCCAGGCCGACCCCGCTGGGGCGGAAGCGCTTCTCAACATCGGCGAGAAACCTCGCAACCCGACGCTCAGGCACGTCGATTTGGCGAGCATGACCATGGTCGCATCGGCCATACTCAATCTTGACGAAGCAATCGTGAATAACTAGTTTCTGCAACAGAAACCAACTCACGTCAGCTACACCTTCTTGGCTTACAGTGGCGAAGGAAAAAAGATGGATATCGATACAGAATTAGGCTCCGAACTTAACCGGCGCGCATTTTTGGGCAGAGCGGCAGCCGGCGTAGGGGCCATGGCGTTGACCTCGCTGTTAGGCCAGGATAGCCATGCGATTCCGGCCCTCGCGAAGGCCCCGCCGTTTCCTAATTTCGCCCCCAAGGCGCGCCGCATGATCTATCTCTTTCAATCCGGCGGCCCGTCCCAGATGGACCTCTTCGATTACAAGCCCGGATTAAATGACAGGCGTGGACAGGAAGTCCCTACCTCTATTTATCCGGATGAGCGTAAGACAACGATGACTTCGGGCTACGATAATTTCCCAGTAGCCCCCAGCATGTATGAATTCAAGCAGCATGGAGAGTCCGGGATCTGGATGAGCGAACTGCTGCCCAATCTGGCACAGGTTGCCGACGAGTTGTGCGTCATCAAATCGGTCCACACCGAAGCTATCAACCACGATCCTGCGATCACCTTTTTGCAATCGGGATCACAGATACCTGGGCGGCCCAGCTTGGGCGCGTGGCTGTCCTACGGCCTCGGATCGGATAACGAGAACCTCCCCGCATTCGTTGCCATGAGTTCTCAAGGCAGCGCCAGGGAGGGCCAGCCGCTTTACGACCGGTTATGGGGCAGCGGCTTTCTCCCCGTAAAATATCAGGGTGTAAAATTCCGAAACCAGGGCGACCCGGTGCTCGACATTTCAGACCCGCCCGGCGTCTCCCAAGAAACACGTCGTGATTTACTGGACTTGGTCGGCCGAATGAATCAGCATCGCTTCGAAGAGGTCGGCAACCCGGGAATCGAGACGCGCATCTCGCAGTACGAGTTGGCGTATCGGATGCAGATGTCGGTTCCTGACCTGACGGATTTTTCCGATGAACCCGAGTCGACCTTCGAGCTTTACGGCGCAGATGCGAGAACTCCGGGAACTTACGCCTACAACTGCCTACTCGCCCGGCGGCTCGCCGAACGCGATGTGCGCTTCGTACAACTCTTCCACATGGGCTGGGACCATCACGTAGATATACCCATAAAGCTTCCGAAACAGTGCAGGGATACCGATCAGGCGAACGCGGCGCTTATCATCGATTTGAAACGGCGCGGCATGTTGGATGACACCCTGGTGGTCTGGGGCGGCGAATTTGGGCGCACGGTTTACTGCCAAGGGAAACTGACGGAAAGCACTTACGGCCGCGATCACCATCCGGCCTGTTTCACCATGTGGCTCGCAGGCGGTGGCGTCAAGCCCGGAATCAGCTACGGAGCGACCGATGATTTTAGCACCAACGTGGTCGAGAATCCGGTCCATGTTCACGATCTGCACGCCACCCTGCTGCATCTCTTGGGCATTGACCACAAGAAACTCACGTATCAATATCAAGGCCGCGATTTTCGCCTGACCGACGTGCACGGAAAACTGATCCACGACATCTTGGCCTAGTGGCTTTCCTAACCGCCTGTCCGAAACTTTCGCACCAATATTTTTTGAACTAAACTGAGGAGTCACACCTTTGAAACCTTCAACAGTGTATCGACAACGTGCGATTTGCACCATCGGACTTGCCTGGATCCTCGCGACGGCCTGTGTCTCGGCGTCCGCCGCCGAGCCGCCGAATATCATTCTCTTGATGGGTGACGACCATGGCTGGGATGAGACGGCCTACAACGGCCACCCACACTTGCACACTCCCGTGCTCGACGAGATGGCGGCCACGGGCCTTCGTTTGGACAATTTCTACTCGGCGCACGGGGTATGCTCACCCACGCGCGGCAGCGTGATCACCGGACGCCACCCAAATCGCTACGGGTCGTTCGGCGCCAATTGGTCACTGCGGCCCGAGGAGATCAGCATCGCACAGATTGCTGAAAAGGCGGGCTATGCGCGCGGACAATTCGGCAAATGGCATGTGGGACCCGCGAAGGCCGACTCGCCAACGAGTCCGGGGGCCATGGGTTTTGAACAGTGGTTATCCAGCGACAACATGTTTGAAATGGACCCGATGCTCTCTCGCAACGGCGGACCGCCCGAGCGCTTCGAAGGCGAAGGCTCGGCGATTATCGTTGAAGAAACGATTCGCTTCATCGGCGAGGCCAAGGAAAGCGACCGACCGTTCTTTGCGGTCGTCTGGTTTGGCTCCCCGCACGAGCCCTACAGCGCTCTGGACAAAGACTTGGCGTTGTACGAAGATCTGCCGGATATATATAAGCCCGGATTTCCCATTTGGAAGAGTCATCTTGAGATCCGCCGGCATCGAT
>JAPYPO010000199.1 GCA_029937645.1 Candidatus Hydrogenedentota bacterium | reverse complement strand
GGCCAAAACATTACCCATCACCAGGAAGTCGATATCGCGCGTCGCGGGATTCGGAGAAAATTTCAGACGCCGACTGTTTTCGATAGTTTGACGGCCTACCAGAATATGGAATTGGCGCTTCCGGGCCATCAGTCGCTTTGGGCAAATCTAAGCAAGAAGCCACGGCAAAAAGAACGAGACAGGATTCTTCCCATTCTCGATCGTGTTAACCTGATAGAAGAACTGGATACTCCTGCGATGTACCTGAGCCATGGTCAGCGGCAATGGCTGGCGATCAGCACGCTCGTTTTGGCGAGCCCGAAGCTCTTGCTCATAGACGAGCCTGCGGCGGGACTCACCGACGCTGATACCGAGCTCACAGGAGAATTACTCCTAGAACTGAAACAAGATCACACCATCGTTGTTATTGAACATGACATGGACTTCGTGCGCCAGTTGAATTCCAAAGTCACGGTGCTCAACGAAGGCGCCGTGATGGCCGAAGGGATGATGGAAGAGGTGCAGTCGAACCCCGAAGTTATCGAGGCCTATCTCGGGCGATAGGATATGGAATCAATCATGCTAAAGGTAAACGACCTCTCATTTTCGTACGGGCGCGTACCCGCCCTCAAGAAAGTGAACATACAAACAACACCGGGTCAAATGGTGTGCATTACGGGCCGAAACGGCGCAGGTAAAACCACACTGATGCAGAATATCATCGGGCTCGCGAAACATTCGACGGGTACAATCGAACTCGATGGAGTTGACCTTACCCGATCCGCGCCTCACGAACGGGTCCGCGCTGGAATTGGCTACGTGCCTCAAGGCAGGATGATTTTCCCCCGCCTAACCGTGGAGGAAAACTTGCGAATTGGATTGGCCGGGCGCGCCGATAAACTTCGCAAGATTCCTGACGCCATTTACGAGTATTTTCCCGGCCTCTTCAAGAAGTTCCAGCGCATGGGCGGAAACTTGTCGGGCGGCGAGCAACAACAGTTAGCGATTGCCCGCGCCTTAGCCGTGAATCCCCGCTTGCTCATTTTGGACGAACCGACCGAAGGCATTCAGCCGAACATTATCGAACAGATAGGGCGCGTACTCACCGAACTGATGGAAACGGACAACCTCAGCGTCCTCGTCGTCGAGCAGTATCTGGACTTTATCCGGCGGTACGGGCATCGCTTCTATGTCATGAACAAAGGTGAAATCGTTGCAGATGGCGCAACCGAAGAGTTGAGCGACGAAATTGTTGCACGATACTTGAGCGTTTGATTACCGCGTTTCGGAGATAACCGTTGCCTTTAGGGAATCCAGTTTCAACCACCGTGAATGCGGATAACACTGCTTCGCTTCCACACACTGCGCGTTCCCTGTCATCTGTTGAACACGAATACGGCCGTGAGCAGGCATCTCTAAATGTACTCCGGATTGGTTCTTTTCGTGGTGTCTCGCGCGTCATCGCTTGCAAGAACACGACGCCGCTCAAGATTCTAAATCCTGCCAATGTAAACGGGACTTGCCAAGCGTACTTATCGACCTACGGCGGCGGCGTTCTCCAAGGCGAGACGGTTTCGTTGAAAATCGACTGCGAGGCTTCTTCCCGGCTTTTCCTGGGAACGCAATCGGCTACAAAGATTTACCGCTCCCCCTCCGGCCGAATATCGAGTCAAATAATTGAAGGCGAACTGGGAAGCGACGCCTTTGCCGCAGTTGTTCCCGATGTTCTCATACCATTCAAGGACAGCCGATTTTCACAGAGGCAGAAGTGGCGTCTTCATCCGACCGCAGCCTTGGTGCTCGTCGATTGGTTCAACTCAGGTCGTACCGCCTGCGCAGAGGACTTCGAGTTCTCGCTCTTCGAATCGGACATTCAAATTGCCCATGGGGCGAAGAAGATCGTGCTCGACCGATTGCGCTTGGAGCCAAAAAAGGAAAGGATGACTTCGTTGGGCAGCTTCGGTCCGTATCGAAATTGTGTGACTGCGTATATAGTGGGCGCGCGGTGCCTGCCCCTCGTCGAAGAAATGAAACGGGCCTATTTTCCGTTCCAGCCTTCAAACCTGCCGACCATGTGGCCCGTCATGAACCGGGTGAATGACACATGTTATGTCTTTCGGGCTATGACTTCGAGTGGAAGCGCCGCGCGTTCGGTCGTCGATACTATATGCAGGCTGCTGAACGACTCCGCCCTTCTGGGCTTTAATCCAGCATCGAGAAAATTCTAGCGCGTTTAACACGCGGGGTACGGGAGTAACAATGAGATTGTCGCCGAAAGAAATTGAAAAACTGATGCTTCACAACGCGGGCTTCCTCGCGCAAAAGCGGCTGTGGAGAGGCGTCGCCCTGAACTATCCCGAAGTGATCGCGCTGATTTCCACGCAGATATTGGAGTTCATTCGCGATGGTGAATCGGTGGCGGAACTCATGGATAAGGGAAAACGCCTGCTCGGTTTCGCCAATGTGATGGACGGCGTGGCACAATTGATTCACGAAGTTCAGGTAGAAGGCACCTTTCCAGACGGAACTAAGTTGGTCACGGTTCATCAACCGATTTGCCGAGAAGAGGGCGATATGGAGCTGGCGCTGTACGGCTCGGGACTCGACGTTTCGAAAGCGAAACCGCACCAAGTCGATTCGGTTCCGAAGTCCGAGCCTGGCGAGTACATCCTTTCCGAAACTCCTATAGTTTTGAACACGGATCGCGACACGCTGGAGCTCGAAGTAACGAACACAGGAGATCGTCCCATTCAAGTCGGATCGCATTATTCCTTTTTCGAGACCAATCCAGCACTCAAATTTGATCGCGAACAAGCCTACGGCTTTCGCTTGGACATTCCGTCTGGAACAGCCATTCGATTTGAACCAGGCGAGACGCGGACGGCGCGTCTCGTACACGTTGGAGGCGAGGGAATAGTGCACGGAGGAAACGGCTTCATTGCCGGAAAACTGGGCGAAGAGAATCGAAGGGCTGCGCTCCGGCGATTTTCACAAGAGGGCTAACTGCAACCAAGGGTCAAAAGAAGCGCGGCAAAGGTGGATTTTCTGATGAGCTACGAAATGGATCGAAGAGCCTACACGGATATTTACGGACCAACGACCGGCGACAAAGTGCGCCTTGGGGATACATCCCTGGTAGTCGAGGTGGAGCGCGACTATGCCGTTTATGGGGAAGAGTGCAAGTTTGGCGGCGGAAAAGTCTTGCGGGATGGCATGGGGCAGGCCTCGGGCGTTTCGCAAGCCGACGCGCTCGACCTCATCATCACGAACGCGCTAATCATCGATTACACGGGCATCGTCAAGGCCGACGTGGGGATTAAGAACGGCCGCATCGTGGGCATCGGAAAAGGCGGG
The DNA here is from genome assembly GCA_029937645.1 of Candidatus Hydrogenedentota bacterium. GTDB lineage: Bacteria > Hydrogenedentota > Hydrogenedentia > Hydrogenedentales > JAPYPO01. The sequence continues at coordinate 3,958 of JAPYPO010000199.1, read as the reverse complement.
AATCCCGACATCATGCCCGGCGTGAACGACGGCATGATATGCGGCGTCACAACCGAGGTTATCGCGGGTGAGGGGCTCATCCTGACCGCGGGGGCCATCGACAGTCATATTCACTTTATATGTCCTCAGCAAATCTCGGAAGCGTTAGCCTCCGGTGTCACAACAATGCTGGGCGGCGGGACGGGTCCGGCAACCGGGACCAACGCGACGACATGTACGCCGGGCGCCCACCACATCGAAATGATGCTGCGCGCCGCCGAATCGTATCCCCTAAACTTCGGGTTCATGGGTAAAGGAAACTCCTCTCAACCCCAGGGCCTGACAGAACAACTCGAAGCCGGCGCGATGGGCCTTAAGTTGCACGAGGATTGGGGAACGACACCGGCAACCATCGACACCTGCCTGGAAGTCGCCGATCAATTTGACATTCAAGTCGCCATACACACCGATACGCTCAACGAATCTGGATTCGTGGAACGGACCATCGCGGCATTCAAAGGACGTACGATTCACACCTATCACTCAGAAGGCGCCGGGGGAGGACACGCGCCCGATATCTTGCGCGTGTGCGGACAGCCGAATGTGTTGCCCTCCTCGACCAACCCAACGCGACCCTACACCGTCAACACCATTGACGAACACCTCGACATGCTCATGGTCTGCCATCACCTGGACAAGAATATTCCGGAAGACGTCGCCTTCGCCGAAAGCCGCATTCGGCGCGAGACCATCGCGGCGGAGGACATTCTGCACGATCTCGGCGCGATCTCTATTATGGCTTCCGATTCGCAAGCCATGGGCCGAGTCGGTGAAGTGGTGACGCGAACCTGGCAGACAGCACACAAGATGAAAGTCCAGCGCGGTGAATTGAGTGACCCGAGCGGCGCGCAATCGGACAGCGACAACTTTCGCGTTAAACGGTACATAGCGAAATACACCATCAATCCCGCTATCGCTCATGGATTTGCGAATGAAGTCGGCTCTGTGGAAGTCGGCAAACTAGCCGATCTTGTCTTGTGGAAACCGGCTTTCTTCGGCTCAAAACCGGAGATGATTATCAAAGGCGGGATTATCGCCCAATCGCAAATGGGCGACCCTAATGCGTCTATTCCCACACCCCAACCGTATTTTTCGCGGCCCATGTTCGGAGCCGAAGCCGCCGCCATTGGCCAGAATTCTGTCGCCTTCGTTTCCCAGGCATCGGTCGATCATGTCACGGCGCAGTATGATCTCCGCAAACGAGTAGTTCCGGTTCGGGACTGCCGCCAAGTGACCAAAAAGGATCTACGATTGAACGACTTCACACCCGAAATCGAAGTCGATCCCGAAACCTACGAGGTTCGCGTGGACGGAGAACATATCACCTGCGAGCCCGCGGAGACACTTCCCCTCGCCCGCCGATATTCGTTGTTCTAGGCCGAGTGCGCTCTGATGAAAACTACAGACAACTTCCTGTTGCTTCACTTGGCCGACAGCGCTTGGCCAACGGGATCCTTCGCGTTCTCCAATGGACTAGAAGCGCTGGCCAAATTGGGCCGTATCCGCGACTTCTCCGCCCTAATGGAGGCCCTTCGTTCCGCCCTGATTTCGACCAGCGAGGCTGACCTGCCGTTTCTCAATTCTGCCTTCGCTTTGGCCGACGATTGCGGCGAGGAGGAATTCGAAGCGATCGTTGCTGATTGGGTCGCGTTCAATACAGTCGAGTCCATGCGTCGAGCGAACGAAATTCTCGGCGACAACTGGTGGCAACTTGTAAAGTGCATTTACAACCCACAGGGCCTAAAACGCTACGAAGAATTTTTTCAAGCGACCGGCCAAGCGAACTACTTCACGGTTGCCTTTCCCTTGCTATTGAAATCCCTTGACTTTTCCCTGGAATCGATTCATCAGCTTTTCTATCACATGGCGATACGCGATCAACTGAGCGCGGCGATTCGCCTTGGACTCATCGGTCCCACCAAAGCGCAAGAAATCCACGCGGAACTCTCGACAGAAATAGTTGAACTTTCGCGCCTCTACTCGAATCGCACCCATCCTCAAGCCGTTCGTAGCCAACTCACGTTGGAGCTTGCACAAGCAAGCCACCAGTATCTTCACAGTCGATTGTTTCAAAACTAAAAGTGTTTCGTCTGGCCAAAATCGGTCGAACCCACGAAACGCTGGTCCCACACAGGAGAAAAAAATGAGCGCTTCAGACAATTCCACAACGCCAGGCCACACCCATAGCCACTCCCACAGCCATGGCGGTGTCCCGCATTCCCATCCCGTCATGGATGACCCGGGAGAGTTCCGCCTTCGCGATGTAGCGCCGACTGACCGTGATTATTCGTCACGCGCATTTACGGTCGGTATTGGCGGTCCGGTAGGGGCTGGAAAAACCGCCATACTGCTTAAGCTATGCGAACATTTTCGCGAAAAATACAAGATAGGCGTCGTCACAAACGACATATTTACCCGAGAAGACGCGGACTTTTTGATCCGCCACGAAGCCCTCACGCCCGATCGCATTCGAGCTGTCGAAACCGGTGGCTGCCCCCACGCGGCCATTCGAGAAGACATTTCATTGAATATCGCAGCCCTCGCCGAACTCATGGAACAGGATATTGCGAAAACACAACTCTTGTTTGTGGAAAGCGGAGGCGACAATTTGGCTGCGAACTTCAGTCGTGAACTCGCAGATTTCATCGTCTACGTTATTGATGTATCCGGCGGCGACAAGATACCCAGAAAAGGAGGACCGGGTATTACACAGGGGGACCTCTTGGTCATCAATAAGAAGGACCTGGCGGAAATCGTGGGCGCGAACTTAGACATCATGGCGCGAGATTCGGCTCTCATGCGCGGCGAGGGTCCCTTCTTGTTCACGAATGCAAAATCAGGAGATGGCATCGCCGAGATCGCAACATACATCGAGAAGGCCATAATCCAGGCTGATGCGCTTTAGATAAGTGTGGAAGCAGAAATGATTAATTCGCGACCCCCTGTAGTGGTCCACCGACTTTTGGTGGTGTTCCTTCTGTCTTGCCCCAGTTGGAAAAGGAGTAGCCAATGTTTAGGCTAATCCAAACCGACCGGAGGCAATATGATGAAACGTCAACGCAGGAAGTTTACGGGTGTGGAGAAGGTAGCGATTCTTCGCAAGCATTTGGTGGAGCATGTCGCGGTGTCTGAGCTTTGCGGGGATTTGGGGGTTCAACCGACGCAGTTCTATGCGTGGCAGAAGCAGTTCTTTGAGAATGGCGCGGCGGCCTTCGAGCGCAAGGGAAAGCCGAGGGTGGATAAGACGGAGGAGAAAGTAGCTGCGCTGGAGGCGAAGGTGCAGCGCAAGAATGAAGTGTTGAGCGAACTCATGGAGGAACATGTCGCGCTAAAAAAAGAACTTGGGGAGCTCTGAGGGGCGTGTGGGTTCCCCATGATACGCGGGACGCCGTGATGGATTTTACGAGCGACTGGTCGCGCAAGACGGAGATTTCGACAGCCTGTTTCATTCGCTGGTTGCAGATCGGATCGAGCAAGTTCTACGCGTGGCGCAAACGGTACGGCAAGGTCAACGAACACAACGGGCGCATCCCGCGCGACTTCTGGACCGAGCCGTGGGAACGCGAAGCTATCGTACAATTTTTCGAGGAGCATCCGGATGAAGGCTATCGCCGTTTGGCGTTTATGATGTTGGATGAAGACGTGGTGGCGGTGAGCCCGACGACGGTGTGGCGCGTGCTCAATCAAGCCGGGCTCTTGCATCGTTGGAATGAAAAAAGGAAGAAAGGAACAGGCTTCCAACAGCCCTTAAAGCCGTATGGTCAATTTATTCAGCCTAACTCCAAAGGCCCCTTTTATAGGGGATTTCTTCGCTTCCCGGCGGCGAATCTCGGCCGGTTGATTTCGCGCTTAATACCCCCGTAAGGTCAGTTAACCAGGCTCTGAGCCATGATTGAGAAGGAGGATATGCCGATGGCAT
>JAPYPO010000198.1 GCA_029937645.1 Candidatus Hydrogenedentota bacterium | reverse complement strand
GACCGGCACCAGCCGGTCCGCGCGCTTCGTTTGTCCACACCGATTTCGCCGCCCCATTGAACCCTCTACGCGCTTCGGCTAGAATCACGCGCTACCGGACTTCCCTCCGGTTCAACCACTCCGCTACCGCGCAATGCCGGGGACTCTACTCAGCATGAATACGGATCGCTACTGCGGCATCCTTTCCAAGTTTCGCGACGCCCGTGTGCTTGTTGTGGGGGACCTGTATCTCGACGAAGACCTGCTGGGCCAACTCACGGGCGTCAGCCTTGAGGCACCCGTCCCCATCTTTGAGGTCACGGCGCGGCGCTACAACCCCGGCGCGGCGGGCAATGTCGCCTGCAATGCAGCCGCTCTGGGCGCGAAAACCTACGCCATCGGGGTGGTAGGAAACGATCCGAATGCCGACATCCTGCGCGCCGAATTCGCTGCGCGAGGTGTGGATCACTCGGGTCTCGTTGTGGACGCCACGCACCCGACTAACACCTACGGAAAACTGAAAGCGGGTGGACACGACATCCCCGCTCAAGAACTGCTTCGGACGGACACGCCGTTGCCGCCGCGAATTTCCGGCGATGTGGAGGCCCAGGTCGTTCGGGCGATTGAAGATCGCGCCGCTGAGGTGGACGCGATTTTGGTAACGGATCAGATTTCGGCGGTCGTGACGGATGCGGTCTTGGAGACAATTCACACCTGCAGGGAAAAATACGGATTCCTACTCCTCGGCGATTCGCGGGAGGGGATCGGGCGATTTACCGGCTTCGATGTTCTCACGCCCAACGCATTGGAAGCGGGCCGCGACACGGGGCTTGCGCAGGTGGATGATGCGGGCCGCGAGCTCGCCGAACTTAGCGAGGCTACGTTCGTGACGCGCGGCCCACAGGGAATTAGCGTATACAGCAAGAACGAGGATCCCATTTGGGAAGCTGCCCGCGCGCCGAAGGTCGTCGACGTGACCGGCGCAGGGGATACCGTTTCGGCTGCCGTCGCGCTCGCGCTTTTCGCCGGGGCCTCCAACCGCGACGCGGCCGTGATCGCAAACGCCGCCGCAGGGATAGCCGTCGGTCGTGCGGGCGCGGTGACGGTAACGGCGGACGAGGTCGAAGAGGCTCTCATTTCTGATGGAAAACCGCTCAAGGTGAAGTCGCTGTCGGAATTGAAATCAATCGTCGCGCGCTTTCAGAGCGAGGGAAAGCGTGTGGTCTGGACCAACGGTTGCTTCGACATTTTACATGTTGGCCACATCAGCTATCTGGTGCGCGCGGCCCGCGAAGGGGATGTTCTCGTTGTCGGCCTCAACAGCGACGCCTCCGTCAGCCGGGTCAAAGGCCCCGACCGGCCCATCGTCCCCGAAGCCGAGCGCGCGCTGATTTTGTCGTCGCTCGAGTTTGTGGATTTCGTCACCGTATTCTCCGACGAATCGCCCGCCGCAATTCTCGAACATATCGAGCCCGACGTCTATTCAAAAGGCGGAGATTACACAATCGACACCATCAACCAGACTGAACGCAAGATCGTCGAGGGGTACGGCGGGCGCATCTCCATCGTGCCGGGTGCCGAAGGCAAATCCACCACCAATTTGGTGGAACGGATCATCAAAGACAACGATCTCTAACGGCGCCACTCGTCGAGCAATGCTGTCGCCTCCTCGACATTGTCATGGCAAGAATCTCGCCCAATCCCAACTCCCTCTTCTTCAACGCAGTCCAGTCCAGATCAAGGACATTGTTCGCGCATACGGATGTGTGCAAAAATGAAACGACCTAGCATCCGCCATTTTGAGGGGGAAGCTATTTGGAAATTTGGGAGTGAACTTGGCGCAAGGATTTACACCACCTAGGAGGAACCGCATTATGAAAACACAGCACCCCGCAGTCGCGCTGGCTATCGGTCTCGCATTGCTCGCCGCGCCGCTCACCTTCGCGGTCGATGGAGCGCCAGATGGCTTCAAGGTCGTGAAAGGTTGGCCTCAAGTACCCGCCGGATTCGAATTCGGAGAAACGGCCGGCGTGGGCGTGGATTCGCATAACCATGTCTTTATCTTTCACCGAGGCGCGGAAATGCCCGTCATGTGCGTGGAAGGGGACAGCGGAAAAATCGTCCATTCCTTTGGCGAAGGAATCTTCTCGAACGCGCACGGCGTTCATATCGACGAATACGACAATGTATGGCTGGCGGATACCGTCAACCATCAGATTTACAAGTTTACCCATGACGGTGTGCTGCTGCTCACCATCGGCGAAAAAGGGGTGTCCGGCTGGGATGCAACCCATTTTAACCTGCCAACCGACATGGTCGTAGCGCCCAACGGCGATATCTTCGTTTCCGATGGCTACGGCAACAACCGCGTCGCGAAATTCGACCGCTACGGAAAATTCATTTCCGAATGGGGCAAGGGCGGCACCGGCCCAGGCGAATTTAACCTGCCTCACGGGATCACGCTGGATAAGCACGGACGCGTCTACGTCGCGGATCGCGCGAATATGCGCATCCAAGTTTTCGACATGGACGGAAATTTTCTCCACATGTGGAGCGGCGAGACGCTGGGCGTTTCGGGTCGCCCCTGGGGGTTGGAATTCGCACCGGATGGACACCTGTATGTCATCGACGGCGGCGACATGACGGAAAGCACACCGGACGTGGCGCGGATCGTGAAGATGGACCTGAAAGGTAACGTGGAGGCACGCTGGAGCGCTTACGGGAGCAAGGCTGGAAAACTCTCCTGGGGCCATGACGTAGCCGTTGGCGAAGATGGCAGCGTGTACACTGCGGAAGTGCGCAACAACAAACGCCCACAGAAATTTGTGCCGAACAAGTAGAAGGTGCGGCGGAGGGGTTCAATGAACATACCTTACAAATCCATCGTCGGCTTCGCTGTGTTGTCCGCCCTGATAATCGGCGCGGGAGCCTTTTACGACTCCGATGAATTCAATGTCGTGGGGTTTCTTGTAGACGCCTTCGTTTTCTTCGCGGTGCTGGCGGTCTTCTTCAGCGTATTCCTAAAGCGGATGGGCTTGCCCGTCCAGATATTGGTGGCCATGATCTTGGGGGTGGCCGCAGGATGGCTGTTGACTGCGGTCGGGAAGCAGGCCCTGGTCACGGATTACATCGCCATCTTTGGCGAGTTGTTTATTCTTCTCCTGAAAATGGTAGTCGTGCCGCTGGTTTTTGTGTCGGTATTGTTGGGTGTAGCCGGGCTAGGCGACATTCGCAAGGTGGGCGCGCTGGGCGGCAAGACCATCGGCTATTACCTGGGCACGACCGGAATCGCGGTGATTATCGGCTTGCTGTGCGTAAACCTCATCGCGCCGGGCAAAGGCCTGGAGAGTATTCGCGGACAGTTGGAAGAGGAGCAAGCGGCAATCCAAGCAGCGGAAGAGGCGGGAGAAACAGACGAAGCGCCCTCGGTATCGACCGGCATGACGATCCAAAAAACCGTTCTGCCTGGATTTTTCCAGAGTCCCGTGCGCACCGATTCAAACGGCGTCCCGATTCTGGCCATTATCATGTTTGCGCTCTTATTGGGCGCGGCGCTGACGGCAAACGGCGAGAAATCGGACACGGCAATCAAAATGTTCCAGGGCATAGACACGGCGATGGTAACGCTGGTGTTCTGGATCATGACGTTGGCGCCCATCGGTGTTTTTGCCCTTATGGCGAAAGCGATTGCAACGCTTGGAATCGATTATGTCGTGCAACTTGCGGCCTATGTGGTGACGGTATTCGCGGCGCTGGTAATCCATTTTGCCGTGCTCGTCTTCTTGATCGCGCGCTTCGCGGGAGGCGTTTCCCCCATGCGTTTTTTGAAGGGAATGGCGCCTGCCTTCGAGTTGGCCTTCAGCACTTCGTCGAGTTCGGCGACCCTGCCCGTCACGATACAATGCGCGACCGAGCGCGTCGGAGTGAATCAGGGCGTCGCCCGCTTTGTCCTCCCCATCGGCGCGACCATCAACATGGACGGAACGGCGCTCTATACAACCGTCGCCAGTATTTTCGTGGCGCAGGTCTACGGGCTGGACATGGGCTTCGAACAACAGATTATGATTTTCTTGACGGCGACCATTGTGTCCGTCGGCACGGCAGGGATCCCAGGCGCAAGCTTGGCGCTGATGAGCGTGATTTTTACAGCCGTGGGAATTCCCCTGGAAGGAATCGGGCTCGTGGCGGGGGTAGACCGAATCCTCGATATGTGCCGGACGACCGTAAATATTACGGGCGACAGCGTCGGCGCGGTGGTGATCGCGCGAAGCGAAGGTGAGGCGTTGGAAGATGTCGCTGCATGACGGATTTCCGACCGCTCCTCCCTCAGCGAGGGAGGAGCATACACGCTACTAAAACGGAATCATGAATAGCCCCGCCCGCGTTCTATATACTATCGACTTCGGGCCCAATGGGGCGGAGGAATATCTACCATGAGTTCCATTCTAGTGGCGGTGTTGTCGTTTTTCGCGTTTATTGTCGCCTACAACACCTATGGCCGATTTTTGGCCCGCAAGATTTTTGGCCTTGACCCCAAGGCGATCGCGCCCTCCGAAGAACTGGAAGACGGCGTCGACTTTGTGCCGACGAAGAAGAGCATCGTCTTTGGCCACCACTTCACTTCCATCGCGGGGACGGGCCCTATCGTCGGACCGGCGATTGCAGTGTTTTGGGGGTGGTTGCCCGCGCTCCTGTGGGTCCTTGTCGGTTCGATCTTCGTCGGAGCGGTACACGACTTCGGCGCGTTGGTCATATCCATGCGTTCGCGCGGGCAGACCATCGGGGATGTAGCCAGCCGGATGATCTCAGACCGCGCGCGTATCCTCTTCTTGATAATCCTTTTTCTCGCGCTCTCGATCGTACTGGGCGTATTTGGCCTCGTGATTGCCACAATTTTCAATATTTATCCCGAGACCGTTTTGTCTGTCTGGACGGCCTTACCCTTGGCGGTGGGGGTAGGTTATTGGATTTACAAGAAGGGCGGCAATCTTCTCGTGCCGTCGATTCTGGCGCTCTTCGCGCTCTACGCGACGGTATACATTGGCGTGTATTACCTACCCATCGCTCTACCGGCTTCGGATGCAACGGCTGGCTTCGCAGAGGCCATGCGGTCACCCGTCGTCATCTGGACGGTGATTCTCTTTGTCTATTGTTTTATCGCCAGTGTCTTGCCGGTGTGGGTGCTGCTTCAGCCTCGGGACTACATCAACTCTCACCAGTTGGTCGTTGCGCTTGGGCTGTTGTGCCTCGGCTTACTCTTCGCGAATCCGGAGTTCGCGGCGCCGGCGATCAATAGCAACCCACCCGCCAACGCGCCCCCGATTTTCCCGTTCTTATTCATTACCATTGCGTGCGGCGCCGTTTCAGGATTTCACTGTGTCGTCTCCTCCGGCACAACCTCCAAGCAAATCAAGTCCGAAGCCGACGCGCAGTACGTGGGATACGGGGCGATGCTGTTGGAGGGTGCGCTCGCGGTTCTTGTGATTTTGGCGTGTTGCGCCGGAATCGGGATGGGCGTCACAACCGCCGAAGGCGTAACGCTGCAAGGCCCTCCCGCGTGGGAATATTTCTACGGAGATTCGTGGACGGACTTGAATCTTGGCAAGAAGGTTGGCGCGTTCATCGAAGGCGGCGCAAATATGATGACGGCCATCGGCATACCTGTCGAGCTGGCCATCGGAATCGTCGCGGTCATGGTTGCATGCTTCGCCGCGACGACCCTGGACACCGCAACGCGGTTGCAGCGTTATGTGGTGCAGGAACTGGGCGCGGCCGTAGGGATTAAAGGGTTGCAGAATAAATACGTAGCGACCTCGGTTGCGGTGGTAGTGGGTCTGGGCGTGGCGATGACACCTGGACCGGGCGGTCCGGGGACTGGCGGTCTAATTCTCTGGCCGCTCTTCGGCGCGGTCAACCAGCTTCTTGCTGGCCTCGCGTTTCTGGTCATCGCGTTCTACCTGATTCGACATAGCAAACCGATTGGCTTCCTCGTCGTGCCGTTGGCGCTGATGGTGGTCTTGCCCATGTGGGCCATGTGGTCGCAAATCTTTGGGTGGTTTCGAGATGGCAACTGGTTGTTGGTCGGGGTCGGAGTTGCAATCGAAGTTCTTCAGATTTGGATGCTGGTAGAAGCGGTCTTGATGTGGAACAAGGCGAAGGGGATTCTGCCACAGCCGCTCCCGCCGCTACCTTTGCCTGCGGAGCAGGGTGTTTCGGAATAGCCGCAGACGGGTACGGAGCGGCCCTTATTCCTGGCGCAACGGCGGGGAGTAGTCGTCCGTCTCGGCGCTCTCGATGGCGCGAAGGTTACGCCTATGATGGTAACTTGGGCAAGTGTGGACCATTGCCAGCGTCTAGGCTTTCAAGGGTGTAGCCGCCGCGACAACGGAACGTGCTTGGGAGGCTTCGCTGCGAGGAGAAGAGAAGAAACTTGCGCTGGCTCCCCAAGAAAACCTAGGCTTATGGGTCTGAGTAAGATTCGCGATTTGGCAATCACTGCGAAATCGCCTGTTTTCTAGTTCAACCAAAAGGATAATCGAATGTTCTTAAGACGTTTTTTTAGCGCGGCCGTTGTGGCCTGCGCATTCCCCGTTGTGGGCTGCGCAGTCCAAGATGATACGCAAGAACAAGAAGATGTTACCCAAGAAGATGTTACCCAAGAAGGTGGTACGCAAGAATTGGAGTCCAAAATGGATAAGGCCAGCTACGCCGTCGGCGTTCAATTGGGGAAATTTGTCAAAGAAGGCGTAGATTTTCTTGACATGGAGGTCTTTCAGCGTGGCCTGATGGATGCGATCGGCGGAAAGGACTTGGCGCTGGATGAAGGGTCGCTGCAACAGGCCTTCATTGGCTTTCAACAACAAGTCACGGCCAAGCAACAGGAAGCTCTCAGCGAGAAATCGAAGACCGCCAAAGCTGACGGCGAGGCTTTTCTCCAGGCGAATGGGAAAAAAGATGGCGTGACGGTCTTGGCCAGCGGCCTCCAATACAAAGTCATCGAAAGCGGTTCGGGCGAAACTCCAGGAGGACAAGACATGGTGCTAGCTCATTACCGAGGGACGCTTATCGATGGCGAGGAATTCGACAGCAGCTACAGTCGCGGCGAACCTTCCAGGTTTCCTGTAAACCGCGTAATCGGCGGGTGGACCGAAGCGCTCCAATTGATGCAGGTGGGCGACAAGTGGGAATTGTACATTCCCTATGACCTCGCCTACGGTAACCAAGGAAATCCAGCCGCGGGCATCGCTGGCTATTCTGCACTGGTGTTCGAGATCGAGTTGGTGGGAATCAATCCCTAATCCGATCCCATTGCATTCAACCCGGATTTCCCATTTGGAAGAGTCATCTTGAGATCCGCCGGCATCGAT